>CAZLEC010000029.1:0-16024 GCA_964558245.1 uncultured Burkholderiales bacterium
CAGGCCGTCGACCCCGCGCTCGAGGTCGGCGAGCAGCGGCGGCGCCGGTTCGGCGATCGACGTGGAGTCACAGGGGTCGTGACCGCCGATCACCTCGAGGAGCAACGCCGCGTCGGCGACCGAGCCCGCAAACGGACCGACTTGATCGAGCGATGACGCGAACGCGATGAGGCCGTAGCGCGACACCGCGCCGTAGGTCGGCTTCACGCCGACGACCCCGCACAGCGAGGCCGGCTGCCGCACCGAGCCGCCGGTGTCGGAGCCGAGCGCGATCGACGCGAAGCCGGCCGCGACCGCAGCCGCCGAGCCGCCGCTCGAGCCGCCGGGAACGCGCGAGAGGTCGCGCGGGTTGCGCGTCGGCCCGAACGCGGAGTTCTCGGTCGAGCTGCCCATCGCGAACTCGTCGAGGTTGGTCTTGCCGACCGTGATCGCTCCGGCCGCGCGAACGCGCTGCACGACCGTCGCGTCGTACGGCGGGCGCCACCCTTCGAGTATCCGCGACGAGCACGTGGTGGGGATGCCGCGCGTGCAGAGATTGTCCTTGAGCGCGACCGGCACGCCGGCGAGCGGGCCGGGATCGTCGCCGCGCGCGACTGCTGCGTCGATCTCCTCCGCGCGCTTGCGCGCGTCGTCGGCGGTGACGAGGTTGAACGCGTGCACGTCGGCCTCGCGCGCCGCGATCTGCGCGAGGTGCTCCTCGAGCACGTCGCGGGCGCTGCGCCGGCCCGCGCGCACGTCGGCTGCGATCTCGAGCGCGGAGTCGTTCACGGCGCTTCGCCGAGGATCCGCGGGACGCGGAACCTCCCGTCCTCGGCCGCCGGAGCGCAGGCCAACACCTCGTCGCGATCGAGGCTCGGCCGCGTGACGTCGGGCCGGAACACGTTCACCAGCGGGAGCGGGTGCGCAGTGGGCTCCACGCCGGCAGTGTCGAGCGCGGACACCTGGGCCGCGTGCTCGAGGATCGCGCCGAGCTCGGGGGTGAGGGCGTCGAGCTCGTCGTCGGTGAGCGCCAGCCGGGCCAGCCGCGCCACGTGCTCCACCTCGGCTCGGGTGAGGGAGTGGTCGGTCACGGTGCCGACGCTACTTGTACGGATCGAGCTTGCTCAGCGGCAGCGACCACCACTCCGCCGGTCCGGGCGCCCAGTCGGGATCCGGGTAGATGCAGTTGACCGGACAGGCCGGGAGGCACTTGTCGCATCCGCTGCACAGCTCGGGCACGATCACGACGTCGGCGCCGTGGTTGAAGATCGCGCCGAACTGGGTCGGGCAGTGCCGCAGGCAGGCGTCGCAGTTGATGCACTCGGACATCTCGATGCGGAGCGGCGGGTTCTTCCACTTCGGGTTGCGCTCGTGCGCCTCGATGCGCTCCAACCTCGTCCCGGCGGCCATCACATCATTATGGAGCCTTCTCTCGCCGGCGCTCACCTGCGCTCGACGCCGGCGGCGGGGCTCCCCTACGATCGGGCGCCCGAGAAGCGTGCGCACGATCGAGGAGATTCGAGTGGCCGACAAATACGCGTTCCTCTCCGACCAGTGGTTCGACGCCGCGTCGAAGCTCATCGCCGAGCACGGCACCGGTGGGCCGCCCGCGCCGAACCTCGTCATGAACCTCGAGGTCTCCGACGGCGAGAAGAAGACCGAGTTCCACATGGGCGCCAAGGACGGAGCAACGCTCTTCGGCAAGGGTCACACCGACAGCGCCGACCTCACGCTCGCGACCGACATCGACACCGCCCGCGAGGTCTTCGTGGCCAACAACCCGGCCGCGGGCATGCAGGCCTTCATGGCCGGCAAGGTGCGCATCCAGGGCGACATGACGAAATTGATGATGGCGCAGGCCGGCGGTCAGGGCGGCAACACGCAACTCACCGACGCGCTGCAGTCGATCACCGAATAGGCGCGACGCGTCTCGCGGCGCCGGTCACGTCAAGATCCCGGGCCTGCCGGCCCGGCCCCCCTCAGGCGTCTTCGAGCGAGACTGCGAGGAGCCAACCGAAGTCACGCATCCGGGCCCGCGATTTCACCGCGTACGCCTGGAGTTGACTCGACGGGCCCAACTTCACGGGTCGCCCGTATCCACTCCCCGGTCGCGCCAGCGGCGGCCGGGTCGATGCGCCGTGCGGTACGCGCCGCATCAGCCTTCACTCCTGTAGATCCGCTCGATTCTCATCTCGACTCCCGGTCACTTACCCGCCCCCGGAAAGCCCCGCCCACATCTTGTCTTCCCAGGTTGTGCGCCCCACGTCGTTGTCCGGCGCACAACCTCTTTCGGACGATAAGTCCGCCACCTGTTGCAGAACAATGAGCCTAAAGCACCAAGTGCATGTGACATGTTCCACGTCTCGCGGCGCGAGACGGGACAAATGGGATGAGACCGGTCAGCTCTTGGGCGGTCGCGCGAGCTTGGTGGCTTCGGAAGCAAGCTCGGCGACCGTCCAGCGGTCGCCCTTGTCGATCTTCTCGGCGGTGGTCCACGACTGGACCCGCTGCACGGTGCCGCCCTGGACGATGAACGTCTCGCCGGTGAACGGGCACTCGGCCGAGGCGAGATACGCGACGAACGGCGACACGTTCGCCGGGTCCCACACGTCGAACCCGTCTTCGGGGGCCTTCACCACTTCCGACAGGCCCGGCGTCGCCTCGGTGAGCCGGGTGCGGGCCGCCGGTGCGATCGCGTTGGAGCGCACGCCGTATCGCGAGAGCTCCTTGGCGCAGATCTGCGAGAAGGTCGCGATCCCCGACTTGGCCGCGCCGTAGTTGGCCTGCCCGGGGTTCGAGAACAGCCCCGAGGTCGACGAGGTGTGGACGATCGAGGCGTTCACCGTGGCGCCGGCCTTGGTCTGCTCGCGCCAGTAGGCGGCGGCGTGGCGGGTCGGGCAGAAGTGACCCTTCAAGTGCACCGCGATCACCGCGTCCCACTCGGCCTCGGTCATGTTGATGACGACGCGGTCGCGCAGGATGCCGGCGTTGTTCACCAGGATGTGCAGGTCGCCGAACGTGTCGACCGCCTGGCGCACCAAACGCTCGGCGCCGGCCCAGTCGGCGACGTTGTCGCCGTTGACGACCGCCTCGCCACCCATGGCCTCGATGTCGGCGACGGTCTGCATCGCCGAGCTCGGGTCGCCGCCCTCGCCGTGCATGTCTCCGCCGAGATCGTTCACGACGACTTTGGCACCTTCGGCTGCGAACAGCAGCGCGTGCTCACGGCCCAAACCTCGGCCGGCTCCGGTGATGATCGCGACGCGTCCTTCGAGTGCACCCATGGCCGTCTCCCCTGGTCGATCTCGCCGGGCGGGAATCGTAGGCGCCGAGCCGTTCCGAGCGGCGCCCGGCGGCTAGTGGTGGCCGAAGAAGAGCGTGACCGTCGTCGTCTCGAGCGGAACCATCGCGTGCGGCTTCGGGGTCTGGTCGACCACGAGATCACCGGGATGTTCGGAGCCGCTGATCGTCATGCCGAGACCGCCGGTCTGCTGGATCGCGGCCTGCGCCTCCGCGAGGGTCAGGTCGGTCAGGTCGGGGACCTCCACGAGGATCGGCCCGTGCGACACGTGGACCTCCACCACCGATCCCTGTTTCACCGACTGACCGGCGGCGGGGATCGTCGAGATCACCTGACCCAACGGCACGGTGTTCGAGAACACATCGGTTCCGCGCTGCGCGGTCAGGTGGTCCTTGGCCAGGGCGGCGACGGCCTGCGGGTAGGTGAGGGTCGACACGTCGGGGACGGAGACCGGCGCGAGGCCCTTCGACAGCACGATCGCGAGGGTGGCGTCGGGGGCTTGCGAGGAGAGCTTGCCCGACACGGCCTTCACCCCGATCACGACGTTGGCCGGGAACCGCGTGTTGTACTGCGACGCCGGGGTGCCGTAGGAGAAGCCGATCGCGTCGAGCTGCTTCTGGGCGACCGGCCACGGCTCGCCCTTGATCGAGGGAACCGCTACCGGCGCCGGACCCGACGACACGATCAGGCGGACGTGGCGCGACGCGGTCCACGCGCCGGGACCGGGTGACTGGCTCACGACGACCGACTTCGGATCCGGCGAGACCTGCGTCTGCACGACGTACGACAGCCCGTCGTGCAGCGCCTTCTGCTGCGCCTGCAACTGCGTGAGCCCGACGAGCCCCGGAACCGAGACCGTGCTCGCGCCACTGACGCGCGTGAATGCCGACGCCGCGACCGCGACCGTCGCGAGGAGCACGATCGCGACGACGAACGGCACCAGGCGGCGCTGCCCGCGGGGGCGGGCCGCGCGGGGCGGCTTCTCGGTGCGCGACTTCGCGGCGCGCGTCTTCTCGCGCCCGGCCGGCGGGTCCGGGAGCGGCGCGAGCGCCGCGTCTTGATCGAACAGCGGCGGCTTCGCCGGCGCCGCGACGCGCGTGGGATGAGGATCGTGCTGGTCGATCATCCCCGCGAGCACCAGCGGACCGGGCGGGTTGAGGGCATCGCACACGTCGGCCAGCGCCTGGCGCATCGTGCCCGCGTCGGGGTAGCGATCGTCGGGTGCCAGCCGGCCGGCGCGATCGATCACCGCGGCCAGCGGGCCGAGCTCCTCCGGCGCGATCAACGAACGTTGCGTCCGAGCCGTCAGCATGCCGATCGTCGTGTCCGCGGCGAAGGGAACCCGGCCGGTGACCGACTCGACGAGCACCAACGCCAACGAGTACAGGTCGGAGCGCGCGTCGAGCTGCACACCGGTGGCCTGCTCGGGCGAGGCGTAGCGCGCGGTGCCGAGCATCCCGCCGGCCGGCTCGGTCCAGCTCGCCTCGGCGAGCGCGCGTGCGAGCCCGAAGTCGGCGACGCGCACCACGCCGTGCTCGTCGAACAGCAGGTTGGCCGGCTTCACGTCGCGGTGGAGCACGTCGCGCGCGTGCGCGTACTCGAGCGCCGAAGCGACGTCGCGCCCGATCCGGGCCGCCTGGGGCAGGGTGAGCAACGTTCCCTGGTCGAGCATCGACCGGAGGCTTCCGCCTTCCAGGAGCTCGAGGACCATGAACGGCACCTCGTCGTCGCCCCAGTCGTAGACGGTGACGATGTTGGCGTGCCGGAGCGACGCCGCGAGCTGGGCCTCGGCCCGGAACCGGCGCAAAAAGGCCGCGTCGTCGGCCAGGGCCGCGTGCAGCACCTTGACCGCGACCTTCCGCCGCAGGCGCTGATCGTCGGCAACGTAGACGCGACCGCTCGCACCGGTGCCGATCGCGCCGTGGAGCAGGTAGCGACCGGACAACACCCGGCCCGGGAGGAGATCGCTCGAAAGGCTCCCAGACATCCCGTCAACCGTACTGTCAACGGCCGACGGCCCCGTGTCAGGGCCGCCACGGAGCGGGTTCACGACGGTTCTTGCGATCCGACCACGCGGGAACGGGGCGGTACCGTGCGGCGTGGCGTTGCGTCGGCCCGAACATCCCGAACGAGTGGCGCTCGTTGCCGTGGTGCTGATCGTCGTCGCCAACCTCGCCTACTTTGGAACCAGGAACGAAGTGCGCGGAACGGTCGCGCCCGAACGGCCGGCCGCGATCGTGGAGCTCACGCCGCAAGAGGGCGACCACGTGATCCCGCAGACGTCCGTCGTGGTCGACCTGCGCGCCACCTACACCGGGCAGCTCTCCCTCGACGGTCACCTGATCCCCCAGGACCAGGTGGAGATCAGCCACCCAAACCTCTTCGAGCTGAGCTTCGAACCCACGCCGGCGCACGACGTGCACAAGTTCGCGCCCGGCTCCCACGTGGCCACGATCGAGTACTGGCCCCAGACCGTGACGTACGAGAAGGCACGGTCGAGCCAGGAGCTCGGCACCTACACCTGGAACTTCAAGGTCGGCTAGGGCGACGGAGATCCCGCAAGGAGATTCTCGAAGCCCGCCTCGTCGAGCACGGTCACGCCGAGCTGCTCGGCCTTGGCGAGCTTCGAACCGGGACTCTCGCCCACCACCACGTAGCTCGTCTTCTTCGAGACGCTGTTGGTGACCTTGCCGCCCCGCGCCGCGATCTCCGCCGCCGCTTCGTCACGGGTGTGACGCTCGAGCGAACCGGTGAGCACGAAGGTGAGCCCCGCGAACGAGTCGTCGATCGTCTCCACCGCGCTCGACCCGGGCTCGCCGGCCAGGTTCACGCCGGCCTCGTGCAGACGCGCGACGAGCCGACGGTTGCGATCGATCGTGAACCACTTGCCGATGCTCAAAGCGATGATCGGGCCCACACCGTCGATCGCGGTGAGCGCATCCTCGGGCGCGCTCGCGATCGCATCGAGGCCGGCGAAGCTGCGGGCGAGGGCCTGCGCCGCAGTGGGGCCCACGTGGTTGATGCCGAGCCCGACGAGCGCGCGCCACAGCGGTCGCTGCTTCGACGCTTCGATCGCGTCGACGAGGAGCTGCGCGGACTTCTGGCCGATGCGCTCGAGCGGCACGAGCGCGTCGACCGTGAGCGCGTACACGTCGGCGGCGTCCTCGAGCAGGCCCGCCTCCACGAACTGGTGCACGCGCTCTTCGCCGAGACCCTCGATGTCCATCGCGCCGCGGCCGGCCCAGTGCACGAGCCGCTGCTCGCGCTGCGCCGGGCAGTCGACGTTGACGCAGTGGTGATTCGCCTCGCCCTCGATGCGCACCAGCGGCTGACTGCACGCGGGGCACTGCTTCGGGAACTTCCAACGCCGCGTCCGCGGCGGGCGCTGGGCGAGCACCGGCCCGACCACCTCGGGGATCACATCGCCCGCGCGCCGCACCACCACGGTGTCGCCGGGCCGCACGTCCTTGCGGGCGACGTCGTCTTCGTTGTGCAGCGTCGCCATCCCGACGTTCGCGCCGCCGACGAACACGGGCTCGAGCACCGCAAACGGAGTCGCGCGGCCGGTGCGCCCGATGCTCACCATGATGTCCCTGAGGAGCGTCGTCTTCTCCTCGGGAGGGAACTTGTAGGCGATCGCCCAACGCGGCGCGCGTGACGTCACGCCCATCTCGGCGCGCTGGCCGAGGTCGTCGACTTTCACGACGACACCGTCGATGTCGTAGCCGAGCGCGTGGCGTTGCGCTTCCATCTGCTCGCAGCGCTCGTAGACGCCGGCGAGCTCGTCGACGGCACGGATCTCCGGATTCACCGGGAAGCCGAGCTCGGTCAGCCACGCCAACGTCTCCTCGTGCGTGCGCAATCGAGGGCCGCCGGTGACCGCGCCCACTTCGTAGCAGAACAGCGTGAGGTCGCGTGACGCGGTGACCCGCGCGTCCTTTTGGCGCAAGCTGCCCGCGGCCGCGTTGCGCGCGTTGGTGAACAGCCGGTCGCCCGCCGCGTCTTGGCGCCGGTTGAGCTCGGCGAAGGCGCCGAGGGGCATGAACACCTCGCCGCGCACCTCGATCGCCTCGGGGATCCGGCTCCCGCGCAGCCGGTCCGGCACCGCGGAGATCGTGCGGAGGTTCTCGGTCACGTCCTCGCCGGTGCGGCCGTCGCCTCGGGTCGCGCCGATCGAGAACCGCCCGGCCTCGTATTGCAGCGAGATCGCGAGCCCGTCGAGCTTCGGTTCGGCGACGAACCGCACGGCGCCGGGTACCAGCTTCTCGATCCGCACGGCCCATGCCGCGAGCTCGTCGCGCGAGAACGCGTTGTCGAGCGAGAGCATCCGCACGCGGTGATCGACCGGCGCGAACGTCGACACCGGGCGGCCGCCGGGCCGCTGCGTCGGCGAGTCGGCGGTGACGAGCTCGGGGTGCGCGTGCTCGAGCGCGCGCAGCTCGCGCACGAGCGCGTCGAACTCCGCGTCGGGCACCTCGGGCGCGTCGAACACGAAGTACTGCTCGTTGTGGTACTCGATCAGCTCCCGCAGTTGCTCGACGCGAAGCTGCGGAGCGCGCTCGTCGGCCGCGTCGGCCGGTTCATCGGCGGTCGCTTCCTCGGCCTTCGGGTCCTGCTTCTTCGCGCGAGCCACGCCGCGCAATCTACCGAGCAGTTGAGACAGTTACGCCCCGATGGCGAGCTTGGTCGCCGCGCCGTGATCGTGCACGCGCCCGCCGATCTCGCGGGCGAGGAGCATCGTGTGCTCCGCTTGGCTCAGCCCGTGGCCGGCGAGACCGCACGCCGGCGCGACCAGCGCCTGAGAACGCAGGCGCGAAGGATCGCAGCCGCGTCGGGTCAGCTCGCACCACACGTCGAGGAGTGCCTTCCAGATCGGCGCGGCGTGCTCGCCGACCGGCCGGTCCGTCGGGATGGCGCCCCAGATCACCCAACCGCCGCCCTCGAGGAACCGCGTGAGAATCACTGCGTCGTCTACGTCGAGCGCGCCGGAGTCGAAATGCACGAGTCGTGGACCGGCGTCGAGCGCGAGCCGGACGTCGCCGCGACCGCACACGTGCACTGCGGTCAGGCACGTGGGCGCGGCCAGCGCGGTGGAGAGCACGTCGGTCGCGTACTCACGGTCGACGAGGTCGCACACCACCGGGTCGAGGCGGCCGCCCGTGTAGGCGAGCGCGGGTTCGTCGAAGCACAGGACGAGCGCGGCCTTCGGGAGGCGCGTCGCGACGAGCGATTCGAGCGCTCTCGACCACGCACGCGCGGTGCGCGCGCCGAGCGCGAACGCGGCCTCGACGCCCACGCCGGCCTCGACCAAAGCCACGCCGAGCGTGAGCGGCCCCGCGCATTGCACCTTCACCCGTCGCGGTGGCATCGGCATGGCTTCCGCCGCGTCGAGGAACGCGAGGAGGCCGCCGTGCGCGAGCGGATCGAACAAGGGTGTGATCTCGGCTCGGGCGTCGAGGTTCGCCGAGACCGTCAGCGAGCCGTCGGCCTCCACGTGCAGCCCGTCGATCGCGCGCGCCCACTGTGCGATGAAACCTTCGAGCGGGGTGCGGATCGGCAGTTGCGGCGCAGCCGGGAAGTCCGGCAGGCATCGCAGCACGAGCGCGGCCGCGGCGCCTGCGTCGCGATGCGGGAGACTGCCGATCGCCGTCGCCATACCGGGCACGAAAACAGAGTCGGGCATGAGCCTCGTAGGATAGGGCTCCGTTCGCATGTCGATCGAAGCGGAGCGCGCGGTGGTGTCATTGTGGTGCGCGCGTCTCACATGGGTGCTGCTTCCGGTGTCCGCCGGATCCGCACTCGGCGACGCGCTCAACGGATGGTCCGACGCGCCGGCGCGCGTCGCGGCCGTACTGTTGTGGACGGCCTGGACCGTGGGTCTCGTGGCGTTGCTCGCACCGAGACCGTGGGGACTGACCGCGTTGCGGGTCGTCGCGCCCGCCACGGTCGTCGTGACGCTCCTCTCGCTCGGCAGCACCGGATCCGGAGTCGGGGCGCTCGCGGTCACGTCGGCCGTGGTCGCCGCCGCCTTCGCCCTGTCGTCGCCGGTCGCGCAGGCAGCCGGCAACGCTTTGGCCTACGGCGACGAGGTGCGGTTCCCGTTGCGGATCCCGCTGTCGTTGTTCCTCGGGCCCGTGCCGCTCGCCGTCGCGCTGATCGGCGCCGGAGTGAGCGTCGGGCCGTTGCTGCTCGCCGATCGCCACTACATCGCAGGTGTCGTCGTGACCGTTGCCGGCATCGCGGTCGCCATCGCGCTCTTCCGGTCGCTGCACTCGCTGGCCGGGCGCTGGGTCGTGCTCGTTCCGGCTGGACTCGTCGTGGTCGACCCGCTCTCGCTCATTGATCCGGTGTTGATGCGACGCGAGCACATCGCCGGCATCCGTCGCTCACGCGATACCGGTGCCGGCACCGGCCCCGGTGGTCTCGATCTCCGGCTCGGCACGCTCCCGGGCACGATCGAGCTGACGCTGCGCGAGCCGCAATCATTCGCCCGCCGGCGCGGCCGCCGCGACTCCGAGCTGCGGGAAGCAGACGTCGTGCTCGTGTCGACGGTGAGCGCCGACGCGCTGGTGCGCGCGGCGAACGACCGCCGCATCGCGATCGCCTGATCGCCGGCTATGTGGCGATCCCGCCGCCGAGAACGACGTCGCCGTCGTAGCAGACGACGATCTGTCCGGGCGCCACGCGCGACTGCGGAGTGTCGAACAACAACGTGTTGTCATTTGCGAGCCGGGCGGGGAACGGCTGGCCGTGCGCGCGGGTCTGCACGATCACCTCGTCCGGCGGCGTCCGCGCGAACACGACATCGCGGAGCCGAACGTGGTCGCGGAGCAACGCCTCGCGCGGGCCGACCGTGATCGTCGCGGTGTCGGGCTCGATGTCGACGACGTACGTGCGCTCCCCCACGGCCACGCCGGTGCCACGCCGCTGACCGATCGTGAACTTCGACACGCTGTCGTGCGTTCCCACCTCGGCGCCCGAGGTGTCGACGATCGCACCCGGCCTCCGACCGATGCGGTTCCCGAGGAACGCGGCGCGCCCGCCATGCGTGATGAAGCAGACATCCATGCTCTCGCGCTTGTCGGCCGTTCGCAGCCCGAGCGCGTGCGCCCGCTCGCGCACCTCGACCTTCGTCATCTCGCCGATCGGGAGCCGCGTACGCGCGATCTCACTCGGGCCGAGCATGTACAGCACGTACGACTGGTCCTTCGCGGCGTCGACGCCGCGCGCGATCGCCGCGCCGTGCGGACGGGTCACGACGCGTGCGTGGTGACCGGTCGCGACCTCTTCGAAGCCAAGTTGCCCGGCCCGCTCGAGCACGCGACCGAACTTCATCGTCCGGTTGCACTCGACACAAGGGTTGGGAGTCTCGCCGGACGCGTACGCCTCGACGTAGGGCGCGACCACGTGCGCGTCGAAGTCGTCGGTGAAGTTGAACACGTAGTGCGGGATGTCGAGCTGCGCGGCGACGCGGCGGGCGTCCTCGACGTCGGCGGCGCTGCAGCAACCGGAGTCGCTCTCGCCGCCCCAGAGCTTGAGCGTCACGCCGGTCACGTCGTGGCCTTCGTCGCGCAACGTCGCGGCGGCGACCGACGAGTCGACACCCCCGCTCATCATCACCATCACGCGACTCACGCGGCCGCTCCCAGCAGTTGCCGCACGGCGCTCGGCACCGCACCGAGCGCGACGTCGATGTCGTCGACGGTGGTGGTGCGACCGAGGCTGAATCGCACCGACGCCCGAGCGCGGTCGGGAGTGAGTCCCATCGCGAGCAACACGTGCGACGGATCGATCGCGCCCGAGGCGCACGCCGACCCCGACGACGCGTACACAGCCCGCTGATCGAGCGCGACGAGCAGGCTCTCGGCCTCGACGCCGGGGAACGCGCAATTGAGGATCCCGGGGACGCGCCGGCTCGGGTCGCCGTTGACCGCCAGCGCCGGGATCGCGCGTGCGAGCCCGTCGTGGAGCCGGTCGCGCAACGCGCCGATCCGCGTGCTGTCGACGACGCGCTCACGGTGCGCGGCGAGCGCGGCGGCGGCCAGGCCGACGATGCCGGCCACGTTCTGGGTGCCGGCGCGCAACTCGCCCTCTTGCCCACCGCCGTCGACGAGGGGCACGAGGGGCACGCCGCCGCGCACCACCAGCGCACCGACTCCCTTCGGGCCACCGACCTTGTGCGCCGAGATCGCGACGAGATCGGCGCCGGCGGTGACCTCGGTGAGGTCGAGCCAGGGCAGGCCCTGCACCGCATCGGTGTGGATCACCGCGTGCGGCGCCCGGCTCCGCACGACGTCGACGACGTCGGCGAACGGCTGCACGATGCCCGTCTCGTTGTTGACGAGCATCACCGAGACCACGGCGGTCCGCTCGTCGAGCAAACCGGCGAGGGCATCGAGATCGATCGTCCCTCCGGCGTGCACGGGCGCCTCCCGCACCCGGAAGCCCTCGCGCTCGAGGCGCGCGCACGCGCCGAGCACGGCCTTGTGCTCGATCGCCGAGGTGACGACGCCATCCGCGCCGCGGTGATCGTGCGCGGCCCACGCGGCCCCCTTGACGGCCAAATTGTCGGCTTCGCTCCCGCCGCCCGTGAACACGACCTCCCGCGGCTCGCAGCCGCACGTGCCGGCCACGACCTCGCGCGCGACCTCGAGCGCCGACTTCGACGCCCGCGCGGCCGCGTGCATGCCCGACGGGTTCGCGAACTCTTCGGAGAGGAACGGCTCCATCGCCGACCGCGCCTCGGGGAGCAGCGGCGTGGAGGCCGCGTGATCGAGATACACCACGTTTTCAGGGTACCGAGAGACGCTTCGGACATTGGTCCCGGGGGGAACAGACCATCGCCCGGTTTCGTTGTCTCACCCGAGGAGCATGATCAGCACATGAGCAACGACACAGCCCGCCGGAGCGGAGTGGAACTCGAGCGGCGAGACGGAACGGTCCAGTTGCGATTGCTTCCGGGCGGCACCGTCGAGCCCGATTGGGTGCTCGACGAGCGCACCCGGCGGGTGGGTCGCCAGGGCGTCGCGCTGGCACGCGAGATCCTGCGCCGCACCGCACCTCCCGACGCCGTGCGCCGGGCGAGCTAAGCCATCCAGGCCACGACCGGCTCGGCGTGCCGGGCCACGAATTCGTCGAGGCCGGGCCGGCCGACGCTCAGGCCGAAGTTGAGGATGTTGAGGTGCCGGGCCGCCCGGAGCGCGTCGACGGTTGCGTCGTCGGCATCCGGCCATGATCGAACGGTCTCGTAGCCCGCACGAAACGCCCGCACGAGCGCGGGGACGCCGTCGGAGTGCTCGAGCCCGCGGAGCGCGATGAGCGCGTCCTGGATCTCGAAGCCCCAGATCAGGTCCTGGAAGTCGATCAGCGTCACCCGGCCGCGCGTCACCAGGACGTTGCCCGTCTGGATGTCACCGTGCAGGAGGTGCGGCGGCTGCGGCGGGTTCCGCCAGAGCCCGTCCAACACCAGCTGCGCGCGCTCGACGGCCTCGCCGAGCACCGAGCCGTACCGCGGGGCGAGCTCGTCGAGCCGGGGCGCGGCGCGGAAGTAGCACACCCGGTCGGCGACGAGCACCCCGGCCGGCACCGCGGCGGGACGGCGCGCGGCGCCGTGCTCGTGGACGCGGGCGGTCAACGCGCCGACCTTGCGCACGAGCTCCTCGTTCACCTGCCCACGCAGCGGGCGCCCGTAGACCCACTCGAACAGCACGCACGTGCGCGCGCCCCTCACCCCCGCGTCGGAAGCGGTCACGACCACCGACCCGTCCTCGGCCCGGACGACGCGCGGAACGTCGATGCCCGCGTCGCGCCGGAGTGCGTCGAGCCACTCGCACTCGGCGAGCTCGCAACCGTCGGCGTGGATACGCAGATCGGGGCTCACGCGCAACGCGTACGCCGATCCGTCGGCCGCGTCGACCCGAAACACCGTGTTGAACGCGCGAGCGACGAAGGAGCAGCGCACGACGTCGATGTCGTACTCACGGAGCGCCGCGAGCGCGAGCGCACGCAGCCGGCGCAGCTGACCGCCCGCGGTCAGGTCGTCGAAGGGACGCGCACCGCTCACCGCGGGCGAAACGCCGCGAGCACCTGTCGCGCGGCGGCCGCGGGAGACATCCGCCCGCTGCTCACATCCGCCTCGAGCCCGCCGATCTGCTCCCGCACCGCCGGATCGCCGCGGAGATCATCGAGGAGCGTCTCGGTGACCTCCGACCACATCCACGTTCGGGCCTGTTCCGTACGCCGGGCCTCGAGCTCTCCGGACGCGCGCATCGCGCCGACGAGCGCGCCCACCGCCTGCCACACGTGGTCGATGCCGTCACCGAGCAACGCCGAACACGTGCGCACGCGGTCGATCGCGCCGGCGTCGGTCGATCGCACGAGGTGCAACGCGTGCGAGTAGTCGGCCGCGGTATGCCGGGCGAGGTCGGCCAGGTCGCCGTCGGCCTTGTTCACCACGATGAGATCGGCGAGCTCCACGATGCCGCGCTTCACGCCCTGCAACTCGTCGCCGGCTCCGGGTGCGAGCAACAGCAGGAACAGGTCGACCATGCCCGCGACTGCGACCTCCGACTGCCCGACCCCGACGGTCTCGACCAGCACGACGTCGAAGCCGGCCGCTTCGCACACCAGCAACGCCTCGCGTGTGCGCCGCGCCACGCCGCCGAGCGTGCCGCCCGAAGGCGACGGCCGGATGAACGCCTCGGGCCGGCGCGACAGCTGCTCCATGCGCGTCTTGTCGCCGAGAATCGAGCCGCCGCTGCGCGCGCTGGAGGGATCGACGGCCAGCACCGCGACCCGATGCCCGGCATCCACGAGGTGCACGCCGAGCGTCTCGATGAACGTCGACTTGCCCGCGCCCGGTGCACCGCTGATCCCGACACGCGTCGCGGCGCCGGTTGCGGGCAACACCGCTTCGAGGAGCGCGACCGCTTCGTCGCGATGGTCGGCGCGCGTCGACTCCACGAGCGTGATCGCACGCGCGAGCGCCCGCCGGTCGCCCTCGCCGACCGCGCGGGCGAGCTCAGCCGCTTGTGTCATGGGCCGCGCGACGCTCCCGCACCAACGCCAGGATCTCCGACGCGGCGCGGCAGATGTTGCTGCCCGGACCGAAGATCGCGCTCACCCCCGCGGCGTAGAGGAACTCGTAGTCGTGCGCCGGGATCACCCCGCCGACCACCACCAGCACGTCGCGGGCGCCTTGCGCACGTAACGCCTCGATGAGCTGCGGCACCAACGTCTTGTGCCCGGCGGCCTGGCTCGACACGCCCACGACGTGCACGTCGTTCTCGATCGCGTCGTTGGCGGCTTCCTCGGGCGTCTGGAACAGCGGTCCGATGTCGACGTCGAACCCGAGGTCGGCGAACGCGGTGGCGATCACCTTCGCGCCCCGGTCGTGACCGTCCTGGCCGAGCTTGGCCACGAGGATGCGCGGCCGCCGGCCTTCTTCCTGCGCGAACTCGTCGACTTCCTTGCGGATGCGGGCGAACTCCTCGTCGTCGGCGTAGGCGCCGCCGTACACGCCGGAGATCGAGCGGATCACCGCATGGTGGCGGCCGAACACCTGCTCCATCGCGTCGGAGATCTCGCCCACGGTCGCGCGCGCCCGGCTGGCGTCGATCGAGAGCGCCAGCAGGTTCCCGTCACTCGCGGCGCCGGCCGTGAGGGCGTCGAGCGCGGCCTTCACGCGCGCGGGATCGCGCTCGGCCTTCACGCGCGCGAGCCGTTCGAGTTGCTGACGGCGCACCTCGGCGTTGTCGATGTCGCGCGAGTCGATGGGCGGCTCGTCGGCGAGCCGGTACTTGTTGACCCCGACGATGGTCTCGTCGCCGCGGTCGACCCGCGCCTGGCGGCGCGCCGCGGCCTCCTCGATGCGGAGCTTCGGCATCCCCGACTCGACGGCCTTGGTCATGCCGCCGAGTTGCTCGACCTCCTGGATCAGCGTCCACGCCTCGTTCGCGAGGCTCTGCGTCAACGCCTCGACGTAGTAGGAGCCGCCGAGCGGATCGATCACGTGGGTGACGCCGGTCTCCTCGGCGAGGATCAGCTGCGTGTTGCGCGCGATGCGCGCCGCGAAGTCGGAGGGGAGCGCGATCGCCTCGTCGAAGCTGTTGGTGTGGAGGCTCTGGGTGCCGCCGAGCACCGCGGCCAGCGCCTCGTACGCGGTGCGCACGATGTTGTTGTAGGGATCCTGCTCGGTGAGCGACACGCCCGACGTCTGGCAGTGCGTGCGCAGCATCTTCGAGCCCGGCTCCTTCGCGCCGAGATCGTTCATGATGCGCGCCCACAACAACCGCGCGGCGCGGAGCTTGGCGACCTCCATGAAGAAGTTCATGCCGATCGCGAAGAAGAACGAGAGCCGCCCCGCGAACTCGTCGACACCGAGCCCGCGCGCTGCGGCCGTGCGCGCGTACTCGAGCCCGTCGGCGAGCGTGAAGCCGAGCTCCTGCACCGCGGTCGCGCCGGCTTCTTGCATGTGATAGCCGGAGATCGAGATCGAGTTGAAGCGCGGCATGTGCTGCGCCGTGTACTGGATGATGTCGGCCACGATCCGCATGCTCGGCTCGGGCGGGTAGATGTAGGTGTTGCGGACCATGAACTCTTTGAGGATGTCGTTCTGGATGGTCCCGCTGAGCTTGCTCTGCTCGACGCCCTGCTCCTCCGCCGCGACCACGTAGCCCGCGAGCACCGGGAGCACCGCGCCGTTCATCGTCATCGACACCGACATCTTGTCGAGCGGTATCTCGT
>CAZLEC010000030.1:0-15993 GCA_964558245.1 uncultured Burkholderiales bacterium
AAAGACCCCCACAAAGTCGACCGGGTGGGCGCGCTGCGTGCGAGGCAGATCGCGGTCCGATTGGTGCGCGACGCGGGGGCTAATGAGGCGACAGTGTGGCTGTCGTGGTTGCCCGGGCTGGAAGCGCCCGACTCCCTCATCGCGAAGGTCGATTCTGAGTGGTGGAACGAGCAACAAATCCGCCGAGGAGTATCGGTTCCCGACCTGTCCGTCGAAGGCACCTTCCGAGATCTGGAGCTTAAGCAGGTCAGCTGGGAAGGCCGCCTGAAGGAAGGCACTTTCGGCCAGAGACAGTTGTACGAACGGTGACGCCACCGCTGACCGGTCAGCCGCGGCGTGGCGGTAAACCGAGGGCACCTACCGACCGATAAGGCACGACGAGGTGACAGATGACATACGAGGCTTCAGCCGAGCCGCGGCGTCGGTGGTCCCACTCATTTTGCGGATCGCGAAGTCGACGCTATGAGTTTGCTGCGCGGTGGAATGAGCAGTGGCGCGTCTCGATTGCGCTTAGCTTAGTCGAAGGAGCAACCGCTTCCCAATCGTTCTACAGACTTCGGCTACCGATGATCCGCTCCATCCGACACGTCCCCCAACGCCTCGCATCAGATCCGTAAGGTTGTGTCATTGCCGAAGGTCAGGCGTCGCCTTAGCCGGCTCGATGAGGTCTTCGCACCGAGATGCAGCATCCAGGTGAGTCGGGAATGAACCGAATTGTAAGTAGCGCGTATGCCTGATTCGTCGCCGTTCTTGGAAGCTCCGAGTAAGAACTGGCTCGCTTCGAACCGTTCGGCGTTCGCGATTGCCGACAGCTACCCGGTATCGCCCGGCCATAGCCTCGTTGTTCCTCGCCGGCTGATATCCACCTGGTGGGAGGCGTCAGACGATGAGCGCCGCGATCTGTGGGCTCTCGTCGACGACGTCAAGGCGATCCTCGACGCGATTCACCTTCCCGATGGCTACAACGTCGGCTTCAACGCCGGCCGAGCTGCGGGTCAGACGATCGATCACCTCCACCTGCACGTGATTCCGCGCTATGACGGCGACGATCCAGACCCGCGAGGTGGTGTTCGGCATGTCATCGCCGGGAAGGGCGAGTACCTCGCGGCCAACCATGCGGAAGCGCATGGCGGCGTTGAGCTCTTCGACGGGATCGACGATCGGTTCCTGAAGCTCGAGTTGATTCGTTGCCTGATCAACGACTCATACAACCGGATTGACCTGTTGGTGAGCTTCATCATGGGCTCTGGTGTCTCGATCATTGAGGAACGGTTGGCGGATGCGCTCGATCGGGGCACACAGGTCCGAGTCTTGACGACCGACTACCTGCAAGTAACCGAACACGTCGCCCTCGCTCACCTCCTCGACTTGGAGGACGACTATCCCGGTGCGATCGAGGCCCGGGTCTTCCACGATCCGACTACGAGCTTTCACCCGAAGGCCTATCTGTTCTGGTCCTCAGACAGCACCGTCGCCGCTGGATTCGTCGGATCGAGCAACTTGAGCGCTTCGGGCATCGGACGCGGTGTTGAGTGGAACGTTGGCCTCCGCAACGTTCAACCGCTCGTCGACCGCTTTGAGCGACTTTGGAACGACCCGAGGGCCACGAGACTCACTCGGGCCTGGTTGCTCCACTACGAGGAACGCCCGCGCCCGAAGACGCCGAGCGGTGCCGAAGTGATCGACATTGTCGACGTGCCCGCGGAACCCGTTCCCGAGCCGGTCGCGCCGCGAGAGATCCAACATGAAGCGCTGACAGCTCTGGAACGAACTCGGATCGAAGGCCACGCTGCCGGGCTGGTGGTCCTGGCCACTGGGCTGGGAAAGACGTGGCTGGCCGCGTTCGATACTGCGCGTCCGCAGTATCGGCGGGTTCTCTTCGTCGCTCATCGTGAGGAAATCCTGCGCCAGAGCCGCGATGTCTTCCGACGGGTGCAGCCGGACGCCGATCTCGGACTCTTCAACGCTGATGAGAAGCAACCCGACGCTCACACTGTCTTCGCAAGTATCCAGACGATCGCGTCTCGACTGGCCGAATTCGATCCGGAGCAGTTCGACTACATCGTCGTCGACGAGTTCCATCATGCGGCGGCCCCGAGCTACCGGCGCGTGATCGACTACTTCCGGCCGAAGTTCATGCTGGGCCTCACCGCTACGCCACAACGCATGGACGGTGCCGACCTGCTCGCGCTGTGCCACGACAATCTCGTCTTTGAGTGTTCACTGGTGGAAGGGATTCTTCGCCGTGACCTGGTGCCATTCAGCTACTGGGGAATCCGCGACATCGTTGACTTCGCGCCGATCCCGTGGCGGAACGGGCGCTTCGATCCGGACGCACTCGCCGCAGCCGTCGAGACACAGGATCGCGCCGATCAGGCATTTTGTGAGTGGTCGGAGCACAAGGGGACCCGCACCCTCGCGTTCTGTTGTTCTGTGACGCACGCCGACTTCATGCAACGGTTCTTTGCAGAACGAGGCGTGCGTTGCGTTGCGGTGCACTCAGGTGAATCAAGCGCGCCCCGGCGTGGTTCGATTCAGCAGCTCCGCGGCGGCGAGCTCGATGTGTTGTTCTCGGTGGACGTGTTCAACGAGGGCGTCGACGTACCGGAGATCGACACGGTCTTGATGCTGCGGCCCACGGACTCGCCGATTGTGTTCTTGCAGCAACTTGGTCGCGGTCTGCGCCCCTCTGATGGCAAGACTGAGCTCCGTGTCGTTGATTTCATCGGCAACCATCGGTCATTCCTGATGCGCCCGCGTACGCTCCTCAGCCTTGGCTCCGGCAACGTTCCCTCCAATCAGAAGCTGCTGGAAGCAGTCCGTAGTGGAGCGTTCGAACTCCCTCCGGGTTGCTCCGTAGAGTACGAGCTCTCGTTGGTCGAGTTGTTCGAGGAACTCGCCAAACTGCGCGGCAAGTCAGTGGTTGAGGAGTACTGCCGGGCCTACTTCGAAGACGAAGGCGTTCGGCCGTCTGCCGCGCAGGTCTTCGCCGCGGGCTACAACCCCGGCGCCCTGCGCAGCAAGTTCGGTGGATGGTTCTCGTTTCTCGCCTCGCTCGGCATGCTCACGGAGAAGGAGCAGCGGGTACTGGCTCGTCACGAGGAGTCGTTGTCGATATTCGAGACCGAAAGCATCACCAAGTCGTACAAGCTGGTTGCGCTGCGAGCAATGCTTCGGGATGGCACCCTGCGCGACGGCGCTCCCGTCGCTGCAGTTTCGGCAAGCTCACTTGACCTGATCCTGGCCGACCCTCGGCTTGTCGCCGACACGCGCAATCGCGAACTGGGCAACCTTGACGAGATCGCATCCGGAACGTGGACTCGATTCTGGCGCGAGTGGCCGCTCAGTCACCTTACCGGTGAGGACTCGACGCGAGCCGCGCAGTTCCGCTTCGCCGACCGTGACGGTGTCGAGTGGTTCCAACTCCGATTCACCGTGCAGCCGGAGGACGCTGAGACCTTCGACGAGATGGTGGCTGAGCTCGTGGACTGGCGGCTGGCTCGATATTTGCTCGCGAAGCAGGCGGCGCCCGAGGGTGCATACATCCTGAAGGTGAACCACAGCAGCGGAAAACCGATTCTCATGCTCGATCGAGTGCGATGCCCGAACCTTCCGGAAGGCGATGCCGAATTCGTCGCCGATGGCGCGCTCTACGTGGGCCGGTTCGTGAAGGTCGCGCTCAATGTGGCGCACCGGCCGGGCGAGGACAGCAATCAACTCGCCTCACTGCTGCGCGGCTGGTTCGGGCCAAGCGCGGGCCTCCCCGGTACATCGAACTCAGTCGCACTCGAGGTTGTCGACGATCGTTGGGTGATGCGACCCATCGGTGTCCCCGTAGCCGGGGTGGACGATGGCACCCAAGTCGCACTCTTTCCCAGCTACGCGGTGGCCTGCGGCGCATTCGATCTCGCGGACCCGCGGACTCAGCGCAGCGGCTACTTGGCGCTGTCCCCAGGCACCGACGGCGTCGATCGGACGAGTCAGTTTGTTGCCTTCGCGCGCGGCGACTCCATGGACGGCGGCGACGATCCGATCCGACACGGTGACCCTTTACTCTTCGAGTGGGTACGCGATTTGAGCCGCGCCGACCTCCTTGGCAAACGTGTCTTGATCGCGCAGCAACACGGCACTGAGACTACGACGGCGCTCAAGCGCCTTGACCGTGCCGACAATGCCTACGTGTTGCGCTCAGACAATCCGACTTTCGAGGCGATCCCAGCCGATGCCTCGATGCGGATCGTCGCGCGCCTGCTGCGACGTCTCGATCAGGCTGACGTCAACACTCTCGCGTCTCGAATCGGCGCCCGACTGCAACGGCGGGGCATAGCGGAGCTTTACGGCTCGGACTTCAACCCGTCCTTCCAGCAGTCGGGCTACGCAGCGGTTGGCCGTGACGCGGTATTGCTTGTCACGCTCAACAAGGCCCAGATGGATATCGGCAAGGACTACATCGACGCCTTCGAATCCCCGACGACGTTCACGTGGAGCTCGCAAGCAACGACGTCACCGGACAGCAAACGTGGCCGCGAAGTTCTCGATGCGCTGGAGACCGGGATGCGGCTCCACCTGTGGGCCCGCGCCGACGCGTCCACGCGCGAGTTCGAGTATTGCGGCCTGATCGCGCCGCTCAGCCACGAGGGCAGTCGCCCGATACAAGTCCGGTTCCGGCTGCTCACTCCGCTGACATCCGAGGCGTGGAGCCGACTCAACGCTGGATAACGGCCGACGACGGTGGATAGCCGGGCTCGACAGTCCGGCCGGTTAGTCGGCGACCTCGACATACCGACAGAGCGCGTTGGCCAGCTTCAGTTGCTCGGGCGTATGACACAGCACGTCGAGCAGCTCGGGACTCGCCACGACATAAGCACGAGCCCGCGCTCGCGACACCGCCACATTCAGGCGATGCAGGTCGTACAGGAAGTTCATCCCCCGCGGCGCGTCGGCGGCCGATGACGACGCCATCGAGTAGATCGCGACCGCTCCCTCCTGGCCCTGGAACTTGTCGACCGTCCCGACTCGCGTCCCCTTCGGAACACACTTCCTGATCTCGGCGACGTGCGCGTTATAAGGCGCGATCACGATGATGTCGACGAGCTCCAACGGTCGCGTGTTGCCGTGGCGATTCGTCCACGGCGTTCCAACCAGCCCGCCGATGAGCTCGGCCACCGCGGCCGCCTCGGCACTCGACCGAGTGCTGCATCCCTCGTGCACCACCGGCACGAACCACACGCCCGCCGCACCGTCGACACTCTGACCATCCAGACCGGCGGCCGGCTCCAGCCGATCCTCGTACGCGATCTCCGAGATGTACGCGCACACCGCCGGATGCATCCGCCACGTGCAGTCGAGGAACAGGCCGAGATCGTCGGGGATCGTGGCGTGCTCACCGAGGAGGTGCTCGAGCGCGGAAGCCCCGGCGCCTTCGGGGTGCGCGCCTTGCCTCGGCTGTGGGAGCTGCTGGGGATCGCCGAGCAACACGATGTTGTGCGCCGCGGTTCCCGCGGCAACGGCATCGGCGAGCGACATCTGGCCGGCCTCGTCGATCACGAGCACGTCGACTGCTTCCCGCATCCCGGCGCGACACCACAGCCACGCGGTGCCGGCCGCCAGTTGCACCGCACCACTCGTGAGCGCGACCTCGACGATGGCCGACGTCTGCTCGTATTGCACGCCGGGGGGCGCCAGCGCCGGATCGACATCGCTCCGTTGCATCGCGTTCAACTCGAAGCCGATGTCGGCGGCAGCATTGACGACTTCGAGCACCAGATTGCCGATCGCGTTGTTCGTGGTCGCGGCGATCCCGACCCGCCGGCCTTCCTTCAGCAACGCGAGGATCATGCGCGCGCCGGTGTAGGTCTTCCCGGCACCGGGCGGCCCTTGGATCGCGAGGCAACCACCGTTGAGCGAGAGCGCGAGCCGGCACGCCGCGTCGAGCGGGTCTTCGCCGGCGCGCCGCAGTGACTCGCCAGGTACCGCGCCCTGGTGGCGGGGCGGGCGGCGGAGGATCAGATCACGCACGGCCCCGTAGGAACCGGGCGCGTCGATACCGTTGTTGGCGACCCAATCGGCGATCTCCTCGATGGCGACCCGCTGCGCTTCGCTCGGAAGTGGCCCGCCGGGAATGAGCGCGCGGGGGAGTGGTTCGTTGGCCTTCGCGGTGCCGCGTTTGATGTCGATGACACCCGCATCGTCGACGGCGACGATCGTGACGGTGTCTTCCGATGCCGGGTCGACCGCCGCCGATCCCGCCGAGAACTTGTGCTCCTGGGGTGTGAAGCGCAGGCGGTACACGGTCGACCGCTTGCTGGGCCCGACCACCTCGACGAGCTCGAGCCCGCCAATGCACTCGTTGTCGTTCACGAACTGCTCGGCGTCGTACCGCTGGACCCGCTCGAAGTAGTGCCACCATGCCGGCCGGTCTTCGCGTCGGTGCCACTCGAGCAGGTGGGCGACGAGATACTGGCCCTGTTCGTCGCCGCTGCGGTCGTGCACGTCGTCGGGCACTCCCGTGAGCAGGAGATCCGCGAGCGCCGCGCGCGGGATCTGCGCCTCGTTCTCCGACTTGACTTCCACGGTTTGCGGAAGGGGGCGCGCGATCGACCCGTACGCCCGCTCGAACTCGAGGCGGCGGCCCTCGAGCCACGCCTGGAGGCCGACGAGCGAATCGCAGTCGTCGCGGTTGTACATCGCGATCTCGTCGATCAACTTGGGATCACCGGATTCGAGGAAGTGCTCGTAGGTGATGATGCTCGATCCGGCGGTCATGACCTCGCCGGCCGGCCGATCGAAGTAGAGCTTCTCGATGTGCTTCAACCCGTACGACTCGGTCGACACGCGCACGGCCTGGCGAACAATACGGAACAGGTCGACGAACACCTGACCGGCCAACAACGCGTCTACCTCGTCTTCCCGAGTTCCGTGCGCGCCCATGAGGCGGCGGAAGGCGGTCTGCTCGTACGACGCGTAGTGATACACGTGCATGTCGGGATACCGCGAGAGCCGTTCGAAGATCAGATCAACCGCGTCTTGGAAGGCGACCTTTTCCTCGGCGCGGCTGCGCGCCCAGAACGCGTTGTAGCTGCTCTCGCCATCGACGATCTCGACCAACCCGAACAGGTACTCGAGCCCGCCGTCGAGCGCGTACGGATCGCCTTCGAGGTCGAGGAACAGATCGCCCGGCGACGGTTCCGGCAGGGCGGCGAAACCCTGGGGGCTGTGGGTGTGATCGCTTTCCGAAGGCGGGAGCAACTCGTAGAGCGGTGGAAGCTGCCCCTCGCCGCGCACCTGAAGGTCGGCTTGGCGGCGGAGCTTGTCGTAGGTCGCGGCGTTGATGCTGCGCTTTGGGAGATGTTCGGGACCGTCGGCGAGGGCCCGTCTCGTGGTGATGCCGGCGTTCACGAGCTTCGCGGTGTGCGAGCCGCGCATCCCCGCGACGAGCGAGAGGTGGTCGTCGGATCGGCGGCGATCACTGCACTCCGCCCACCAGCGACAGATGCCGCAGTGCTCGACCGGCTCGGGATACGTCTCGACCGGACCGGCGGCGGCAGTGGCAAGGAACCGCGCCTTCAACCTTCGGTGATACGCGGCGTAGTCGGTGAGGCGGAACTCGTGCACAACATTGTCG
Source organism: uncultured Burkholderiales bacterium (assembly GCA_964558245.1). GTDB lineage: Bacteria > Actinomycetota > Acidimicrobiia > IMCC26256 > PALSA-610 > JBBQER01. Next base: position 7,625 of record CAZLEC010000030.1, read on the forward strand.
CCCGTGATCACGTGCATCCACTCGGGCGCGCGCCCCTGAATGCGCGTGACGTGCTCGGAGTACTCGCACAGCTGGAGCAGCGCGGATGCGCGAACGCTGCGCGCCAGCTTCGCGTCGGTGACCTCATACGACCAGGCCCCGAGCTCACTCGGCCGATCGACGCGGCTGAGGAAGTCGGCGTAACCGACCCAACCTTCGTGAAAGAACGCGGCCTGGTAGATCATCGGCGCGCCCTTTTGCATCGCGATGATCGTGGCCGCGGCGGCGGCTTGGAGGCCGGCGCGACTGCCGGACCCGCGATCGACGTGCACCATCGCGCTCGTGCCCTCTGCATACGCCGCGAGCAAGCTCGCTTCGTGCTCGTCGCCCCGCCGGGCGAGCAGATCGAGCAGCGGATCGGCGCGGCTCGGGCGCACGATCTCGCCGCGCGTCGCCGCGAGCTCCAGCTGGGTCAGGTGCTCACACGCCGCGAAGCCGACCAGGTCGGTCGCGCTGAACACGGTCTCACCGTCGAGCAGTCGCACGCGCGAATCCTCGCTCCTCACCGACTCGAGCGGCCGCGAGCCGAGGGCGTCGCGGGCGGCGACCCCTGGGTATGGGCTCAGGCCGCCTGCACACCATCGACCCGCGATCTCGCCGGCCTGAGATCGTTCCGAGGTGGCTCTTTGGTGTATTTCGGCTGCTCACTGCCGGTCCGGCGCCCTCGCGGGGCGAACTTACACTGATGTAACTGTCACAGGCGTTTTGCACACTGGGTGGGCGCAGCTGGCGCGGTGAGGAGACCTTCATGACGCAGGCAGGATCCGAGGGCCCGCTCGACGCGGTCGTGGGCCGGGTGGTCGGCACCGAAGACTCCACGCCGCTCTCGTTCTCCATCGCGCTCGAACCCGAGAAGTACGTGCAGCTCGACGACGTGATCGTGTGCGAGCGCCAGCTCCCGGGCGGCGACTCGGTGGCGATCTCGGGCGTCGTCAACCAGATCCGCGCCCGCCACGAAGGCGCCCGCTTCGACTCCGACGTGTTCCTCGTGGAAAGCGGCGTGCTCCCCGCGCAAACGAGCGAGGTCGCGGAAGTGCTCACCACGCGCGTCGAGCCCGAGATCTTCGTGCCGCCGCTGCCAGGCGCGCAGGTGCGCCGCGCCGCGGGCAAGGAACGCGACCAGGCCTTGTATTTCGACGACATGGACTCGCCGCTGCCGATCGGTCTCGACCACCGCGGCGAACCGCTCTTCGCGAACCTCGAGTTCATCGACGGCTCCCGCGGCGCGCACGTGAACATCTCCGGCATCTCCGGCGTCGCCACCAAGACCACCTACGCCACCTTCTTGCTCTTCTCGCTGTTCACCTCCGGCGTGCTCGGCGCCGACGCGATCAACACCAAGGCGCTCATCTTCAACGTGAAGGGCGAAGACCTGCTCTTCCTCGACCACGCCAACGCGATGCTCACCGAGAGCGACCGCGAGCGTTACCACCAGATGGGGCTCGAGCCCAAGCCCTTCGACTCCGTGTCGGTGTACGCGCCGCCGCGCAAGGGTGACGCCAACGCCAGCCCCGATGTCGCCACCCGCACCACCGGCGTGCACTCCTACTACTGGACCATCGCCGAGTTCGTGGAAGACGAGCTCCTGCCGTTTCTCTTCGCCGACGCCGAAGACGAGCGCCAGCAATATACGATGGTGATCCACAACGTCGTGAGCCGGCTCAAGTCCGAAGGCCAGAAAGTGGGCGACGACGGCGCGTGGAGAGTCGGCGACGACACGATCACGACGTTCGCCGAGCTCTGCGACGTGATCTGCGAGCGGGTCGAGAACGACATGACCCGCACCGAATGGGCCGGCGCGGTCACCGGCTCGGGCACGATCAACGCGTTCATCCGCCGCCTGCGTTCCTCGCAGCGAGCGCTCGGCCACCTGATCCGCGCCGACGTGAAGCTCCGCCCCGACCACCAGGTGCGCACCTCCGGCGCCAAGGTCACGGTGGTCGACCTGCACAACCTCCACGACCGCGCCAAGCGGTTCGTGGTGGGTGTGACCATCCGCCGCACGTTCGACGAGAAGGAAGCGTCGGGGTCGGCCCGGCCGTTGCTGTTCCTCGTGCTCGACGAGCTCAACAAGTACGCGCCCGCGCAGGGCGACTCGCCGATCAAGGAGATCCTCCTCGACGTGGCCGAGCGCGGCCGCTCGCTCGGCATCATCCTCATCGGCGCCCAGCAGACGGCGAGCGAAGTGGAGCGCCGCGTGATCTCGAACTCGTCGATCCGCGTCGCGGGCCGGCTCGACCCGGCCGAGGCGCAGCGCGCGGAATACGGCTTTCTCTCTGCCGCGCACCGCCAGCGGGCCACGATCGCCAAGCCGGGCACGATGTTCGTGTCGCAGCCGCAGATCCCGGTGCCGCTCGTGGTGGAATTCCCGTTCCCGGCGTGGGCGACCCGGCCTTCGGAACGCGGCGGCCCGCCGCCCGGCCTCGATCCCGCCATCGCGGCGGCGCTGCCCGACGACCCGTTCGACGGCCTCACGCCGTCGGCAGGGGAGTAGCGAGTGAAGTTCCTGCACACCGCCGACTGGCACGTCGGCAAGACCGTGAAAGGGCAGTCGCGCCTCGACGAGCACCGGGCCGTGCTCGCCGACATCGTCCGCATCGCCGACACCGAACACGCCGACCTCGTGCTCGTGGCCGGCGACGTGTACGAGACCGCCGCACCCAATCCCGACGCCGAAGCGCTCGTGCTGCAGACGCTGCTCGACCTGCGCGACACCGGCGCCAAGGTCGTGGTGATCGCCGGAAACCACGACAACGCGCACCGCTTCGAAGCCGTGCGCCCGTTGTTCGCGGCGCTGGGCGTCACGGTGATGGGCATGCCCCGCCGGCCCGACGCCGGTGGCGTGCTCGAGCTCGAGTGCGCGGGCGGCGACAGCGCCCGCATCGCGATGCTGCCGTTCTGCTCTCAGCGGTCGGTGATCCGCACCGCGCAGCTCATGGAGCTCGACGCCGGACAGCTCGCCGGCGCGTACGACGAGCGCATGCGCCAGGTGATCGCCCATCTCACCAAGGGATTTGCCGACGACGCAGTGAACATCGTGACCGCGCACGGCATGGTGACCGGCTCGGTGCTCGGCGGCGGTGAACGATCCGCGCAGACCTACATGGACTACTGGATCGGCGCGGCCGCGTTCCCCGCGCACGCGCACTACGTGGCGCTCGGGCACGTGCACCGCACGCAGCAGGTGGGCGGCGCGGCGCCGATCTGGTATCCGGGCTCGCCGATCCAGGTCGACTTCGGAGACAGCGATCAGCCGAGCGTGGTGCTGATCGTCGAGGCGACCCCGAGTACGCCCGCGCAACTGCGGGAAGTGAAGGTTGCGGGCGGGCGCAACCTGCGCACCGTGCGCGGGAATCTCGAGCAGCTGCGCGAGTTCGCCGGCACCACCGGCGACGACTTCCTACGGGTGCGGGTGGAGGAGCCGAAGCGCGTCGGTCTCGCCGAAGACGTGCGCGAGCTCCTCGGCGCCGGTGTGGTGGAAGTGCGAATCGAGACTCCCGACACCGCCGCCGACAGCGCGACCCGGGAAGCGCGCCTGGTCGGCAAGAGCCCGCACGAGCTCTTCGCGGCATATCTGTCCGACGAGGGGATCGTCGACGTCCGCCTGACGCAACTCTTCGCCGAGCTCCTCGACGAGGCGAGCGTCTGATGCGACCGGTCCGTCTCGTCGCCGAGGGGTTCAGCGCGTTCCGCGACCCGATCGACGTGCATTTCGACGGCGCCGACTTCTTCGCGCTCGTGGGCCCGACCGGCTCCGGCAAGTCGAGCATCCTCGACGCCATCTGCTTCGCGCTCTACGGCAACGTGCCCCGCTACGGCGACGACCGCCTCGTCGCACCCGTGATCACGCAAGGCTCGGCTGAAGCGCGCGTGAGCCTCACGTTCGAGATCGAACGCGAGGAGTACGTCGCGACCCGCGTGGTTCGCCGCCAGCCGCGGGGAGGTGCGACCACGAAGGAAGCCCGGCTCGAGCACGGCGCCGAGGTGCTCGCCGGCGACGCCAAGGGCATGAACAAGGCGGTCGCCGACCTGATCGGCCTGTCGTTCCACCACTTCACCCGGAGCGTGGTGCTCCCTCAAGGCGAGTTCGCGGAGTTCCTGCACGACAAGCCCTCGGAGCGCCAAGACCTGATCGTGAAGCTCCTCGACCTGCAGATCTACGAGCGCATGCGGTCGCGCGCGACCGCCCGGGCCGCGCAGCGCGAAGGTGCGATCGCGCTCGACGAGCAACGGATCGGCGCGCTCGCCGACTGCACGCCCGAAGCCGAAGCGCAGGCCCACGCGGTGCTCGACGGGATCAAGCAGCTGCGCAAGCAGCTCCAGAAGGCCGAGACCGCGGTGAAGGTGCTCGAGGAAGAGGCCGCGACGGCCGCGCGAGCTGCCGACACTGCGCGCCAGGTGGTGGTGCTGCTCGAGGCGGTGAAGGTGCCGAAGGCCGTCCTCACGTTGAACAAGCAGCGCGACGCCGCCGAGGCCGCGCGCGCCGACGCCGCGCTCGCACGCGAAGCGTCGGAAGCCGCGCTCGCCGAGCTCGCGCAGGTGACCGAGCAGCTCCACGATCCCGCGCAACTCCAACAGGCGCTCGATGCCTACTGCCAGATCGACTAGATCAGCGAGCACCTGGCCGCGCTCACCGAGGCCGAACAGGCCGCGCTCCCCGCGCTCGAAGCCGGGCGCGCCGCGCACGACGAAGCCGTACATGCAGTCGGGCACGCGGAGGCGGCCTTCGAGGCCGGGGTCGAAGACTCCGCGGCCACCGCGCTCGCAGCCGCGCTCGTGGTCGGCGAGCCGTGCCCGGTGTGCGAGCAGGTCGTGCCCCGCAAGCCGAAAGTGCGGGCGGGCGAGAAGGGCAAGGCGAAGAAGGCGCTCGACGCCGCGCGCAAGCAGGAAGCCCAGCTGCGAGCCGCGCTGGAACAGGTCGAGACCGCGGCCGCGAAGACGCGCGCCGAGCACGAGGCCGCGGAGAAGCGGGCGCGGGCGCTCGAGCAGAAAGTGGCGAAGGCGCCCGATGCCGAACGCTTAGCCGCGCAGCTCGCGGAGATCGAGGCGGCCCGCCAGGAGCACGCGGCCCGGCAAGCCGAGTTCCAACGAGCAGTCGGCGCCGAGCGGGAAGCAGGGGAGCGCGTGACCGCGCTCGACCGCGATCTCGCCCAGGCCCGGCAAACGTGCGACGCGCAACGCGATCCGCTCGTGGGCGCCGGCCTCGACGTGCCCGGCATCGGCACCGACTTCGTCGCCGACTGGGAATCGATGGCGGGCTGGTCGGCCGAGCAGGTCCCGACCCACAAAGCGCGCGAGCGCGAGCAGACCGAGCACGCCAACCAACGGGCAGAAGCGGCACGCGTCGCGGTGGCCGAGCTGGTGGAGACCGCGACCGCATCAGGAGTGGAGGTGCCGCGCCGCCCGGCGCCGACGATCTCCGGGCTGCGGGAGCTGGCCGCCGCCTCGGAGAGCCGGGCCACGGCCGAGGCCAACCGCATCGCCGACGGCATCAAGGAGTCGGCCGCGATCACGAAACGGATCGAGACCGCGCGCGACGACGCCAACGTCGCCCGCGAGCTCGCGAAGCTGCTGCGATCGGACCGGTTCGAGCAATGGGTCGTGAACGAGGCGCTCGTCGCCCTCGTGGAGGGAGCGTCGGAGACCCTGGAGCAGCTGTCGAGCAACCAATACGCGCTGGGTGTGGATGACGGCAACGAGTTCGAGGTGATCGACCACCGCAACGCCGACGAGCGGCGCTCGGCCAAGACGCTCTCCGGCGGCGAGACGTTCCAGGCCTCGCTCGCGCTCTCGCTCGCGCTGGCCGATCAGGTCGGATCGCTCGCGGCCGGCGGCGCCGCGAAGCTCGACGCGATCTTCCTCGACGAAGGATTCGGCACCCTCGACCCCGACTGCCTCGACACCGTGGCCGCCACATTGGAGACGCTGGGGAGCGACGCCCGCATGGTCGGGATCGTCACGCACGTGCGCGATCTCGCCGACCGGGTGCCGGTGCGCTTCGAAGTGACGAAGGGCCCCCGCACGTCGTCGGTCACCCGAGTGGACGCGTGATGAAGTTCTCCGTGGACCCGTGGGACGTCGAGTACGGCGCGAGCCTCGGCATCGACCAGCCCGACACCGTGACCGCGCAGCTGGTGGTGGAGCTCGAGCTGCCGGGCGAGGAGTGGCACCCGATCGATCCGGTGGTCGACGCCGACACGCCGAGCCGGATCCTGTTCATCGATGGTGTGCGCCGGATCGACGCCCGCGTCTGGATCGAAGACGCGGCCGGCGACATCTTCCCCGGCCTGTGCGCGTCGTACGCGGCCGGCGCGGTGTGCTGCGACGAGCGGGCCGAGGTGATCGCGGCCGAAGTCGGGCGGGGCGTGTTCTCGACCGCGCCCACCGCGGCCGACATCGTCGCGTCGAAGGCGACCTATCCCGCGCGCATGGCCGCGTCATCCGATGCCGACGGGCTCATGCTCGCGGTGCACGAACGCATGGCGCAGACCGAGGTGTGCATCGCCGAGTCGGCGACGTCCGACACCGAGATCGATCTGATCGTGATCGACGGGCCCCTGCGCGGCCGCCAACACCTCGAAGGGGCGATCGGCTTCATCAAGAGTCACGCGGTCGCGTACCTCCCGCCCGAGCTCCACCGCATGGTCGGCAAGTTGACGAGCGGGCAGCGCACCCCAGTGTTCACGATCGGCACCACGTGGAGCCGCCACGCCTGGTACTTGCGATTGCCCGGGCCCGAGGGTTCGCCGTGGGCGGGCATCGTGCGGTGCGAATGCTCGTCGGACCTCGCGCCGGAGGCGGCGATCGCGCTGGCGAACCGGGCCAGCGCCGCGCTCCCACGCTTCGCGTCCGAAGCCCACAAGGACACGCGCGCGCCGCAGAACCTGTATCCGATCGCCGGTCTCGAACGGGAGCTCCGGCGCCGCCTCGGAGACCAGGCCCTGCTCTACCGCAGCCTCCGCCAGGTCGCCCGGTCGTCGCTGTAGAAATGGCCGAGCGGCCGCGGCCGGTGCCTGTGTACGTCAATCTGACGTACACTGGGGTCGTGGACACGAAATCGGCTCGATGGACGCTCAGGGTCACGCCCAAACAGGACGCCGTGCTTCGTCGCGTGCTCGAGGCGACGGGTGAATCGCTGAACGAATACGTCGTGCGCCACGCACTACAGGCCGCGGAAGCCGATCTCGCCGATCGAAGAATCTTCGCCCTCGACGACGCGGCGTGGGATGACCTACAGGCCGTGCTGGACCGGCCGGCGGTACGGAAACCGGAACTGGCCAAGCTCCTCGCCGAGCCATCGATTTTGGAGCGCTGATCCGGTACTCGGGACCGAAACTCCTCGAACCCGACCACGACGTTGACGAGTTCGACTGTGGTGTTGCCAGTCTCAACGCATGGCTCCGCGACCGCGCCGTGCGCAACCAGCGCGAGGGCGGGAGCCGAACATGGGTCGTTACCGAAGGACCGCGCGTCGTGGCGTTCTACGCGTCGAGCGCGGCGGTCGTGCTGAGAGCGGATGCTTCGAAGCGGACGGGAAGGAACCAGCCGGATCCGCTTCCGGCGATCCTGCTCGCGCGCTTGGCAGTTGACTCAGAACACCAGCGTGCCGGGCTCGGCGGAGCTCTCCTGAAGCACTTCATCTTGAAGTCGCTCGAGGTCGCGGAAATCACCGGCGTTCGCGTGCTTCTCGTGCACGCGAAAGACAGTGACGCCGCTCGCTTCTATCAGTCTCGCGGGTTCGAGCGATCGCCAGTCGACGATCTCGTGCTCATGCTGCTCGTAAAGGACGTGCGCGCGCTCTGACGTGATGCCCACGGCCCCTCGTCATGATCCGGGCGCCATGTCTGGATATTCGGACAAAGGCGCGTTGTCGTGATCTTCAGACATTGCAACATCCGGAGCGAACACGCGCCCGAGAATTGACGAGCGTCACGACCCGCCGCGGTATTGGGTGGCGGCGGGTCGTGACACGAAGCGTCGTGGTATGTGCTCCCTCGACTCAGGCCTTCACCGCGGCCGACGCCTGCGACGACGGGCCGGTGCCGCGGCTGTTCGTGGCCGCGACGGTGCACCTGTAGACCTTGCCCGCCGAGAGTCCCGTCACCGTGATCGGGCTCGCGTTGGCCGTCTTCGTCTTGGTCGCGCCGTGGTTCGACGACACGCAGGTCGCGGTGTAGCTCTTGATCGCCGCGCCGTTGGTGCGGGGCGCCGCGAACGACACCTTCAGCGATCCCTTGCCGATCCTCGCCGCCTTGACCGCCGGCGTGGCCGCGGGAGCGCCGATCGTGACCGCGGAGGTAATGACCGATGCCGGGCCCGCCTTGCTGCCG
>CAZLEC010000031.1:0-15644 GCA_964558245.1 uncultured Burkholderiales bacterium
AAGTTGCACACGGTGAGGTTGTCGACGCTCACGCCGTTGGCCTTCCAGATGAGGATGCCGTTGCGGCCCTCGGCCTTGCCGTCGGTGCCGACGCGTCCGTACGTCTGATCGTCGGGACTCGCGCTGCAGGCCGGCGCGCCGGCCTTGGTGCCGTCGACGATCACGGAGGTGCGGCTCATGCCGCGCAGGTGGATGCTCGACTTGTCGATGTAGACGCCGCCGAAGCCGCCCGATGCCACGTATTCCGACTCGGGTCCCGTTGTGTCGGCGTTCTCGTGGTAGTCGCCGGGCGCGACGAGGATCCAGTCGCCGGGCTTGGCCGCGTCGACCGCGGATTGGATCGTCTGGTACTGGCCGGCGTGCCCGTGGAACGTGCCCACGAGAAGCACCCGCGCGGTGTCGCGAGGCGCCGCCGCCGACGTGGTGGTGCTCGCGGCCTTCGGCGCCGACGATCCGCACGCGGCGAGCGCGGTTACTGCGAGCACGCAGGCGCTGAACGCGACGCCCGCGCGAACGGATCGTGTGGAACGAAACGGCTGCATGTGCCCCCCTCGGCGCCGGCTGACGCCGACCGCGTCGGATCCTAACGAGGCGGCCGGCTGTCGGGTGTCAATCGAATGCCATCGTGGAGATGCGCACGGGGCGTATGCGCAGGGCCAGCGCGCTGGCCGCCACGGTGACCGCACCGGCCGCGACCGGCAGCGCGAGCACGAGCACGGCGATCACCCACACGGGGAGCGCGAAGTGCGCGCGATCGCTCGCGGCCAGGAACACCGCGACCGGGAGCAACCCGACCGGTACGGCCAGCAGTGCGCCCATCGCCGTGAGCAATGCGGCCTTGTAGCCGTTGGTGCGGCTCATCGCTCCCGGCCCCGCGCCGGCCACGGTCAACACGTCGCGTTCGTCGCGGGTCTCGGTTGCCGAGAGCGCGAGGTTCACGGCGACGACGAAAAGCGTGAGTGCGAGCGCGAGCCCCACGAGCAGCCACTCGAGCAACAGCGGGTCGACCGCGGTCGACGGTTGCGTGAACTGGTAGTTCAACACGACGCTCGCGCTCGCCGGAATGAGATCCTGTTGATCTTCCGTGATGCCGCCGATCTGGTCGCGCTGCTTCGACGTGAGCGAGTGTCGCGCACGGAGCACGACGTCGGTCCGTCGGGTCGCCATGTCGAGTGCCGTCGCCGCGGCCGGCGTCAGCAGGACGCTCGGCAGCGTTCCGATGTGGTAGCGGCTCCCGTCGACGATGGGTGCGATCATGCGGCGCGGGGGAGGGGGAACGGCGCGCGGCGCGACATGGGTGATCGCCTCGAGTGTCGCTCGGCCCCGGCTGGCGGCGTCGGTGCCGATCAAGAGCGCGCCGTGCGCCGCGAGTTGTTGTTGGTCCGACTCACTCAGGCCGTAGTAGTCGATCAACGCCCGGTTGGCGATCGCGACCGTGAAGTAGGAGCCGGTCGTGTTGTCGGGGATGTCGATCTCGCCTCCGGTCAGCAACTCGACGAACGAACCGCCAACCGGCCGGTCGAGCACCGCGGCGGTGATGCCGAAGGACACGTTCTTGCGATCCGGCTGCAGCAGCTGGAATCGGGTGCTGTGCTCCAGGACCTTCGCGACGGCGGCTACGTAATTGCGCGGCGGCGCCGCATCCGGTCCGCCCTGGAGTGTCGATGTGGAGAGCTGCACGTCGGTCTTGCGCATGAAGTCGGCGCCGGAGTTGGCGTTGGCGTGGGCCGCGAGTACGAGCGACGACGCGGCGATGGCGAGCGCGGCCGCAGCGGCGATCGCCGACACCACCGCGCTGGTTCGCGTGCGCTGGCGCGCCAGGCTCCTCGTCGCGACGCGCCACGGACCGCGCGAGCGAGAGGCGACGGGCTCGAGCACGCTCACGTAGAAGGGTGCGACCGCGCACGCACCGAGCAACACCGACACGCCGCCGACGATCGCGGTGAGCGCCCAGACCTGCTGGTGCGGCCCCGTCTCGCCGCGCCCGCCGAGCGCGGCGAGGCCGAGCAGGGCCAGGCCGCCGGCTGCCGCGAGCAACCCGGTGATCGGCAACCAACGGGGGACGCGCGCGAGTGGGCGCCGTCCGCTGAGCGCGGCCAGCACCGGAACGCGGCTCGCAGTGCGCGCGGGCACGAGTGCCGCCACGGTCGCGGCCGTGATGCCCAGCACCACGATCGGCACGACGTCGGTCGCACGCACGATGTAGGGATGCACGTCTTTGCGGAAGAGCGAGTCGGCGTGGGGCGCGAGTGCCGCGAGCGCGGCCGCGCCGAGGCCGACGCCACCGAGCGCGCCGATGATCCCGGTGAACGTTCCCTGTAGGAACAGCACGCGCCGCAACACCGCCGGCGAGGCGCCGTTGCCGGCGAGCTGGCCGAGTGTCACCAGCTGCCGGCGGGCGCCGGTTGCGAACGCGGATGCGATCACGATGGCGGCGACCGTCAGCACGACGGCGCCGATCACCCAGCTCCACAGGATCTTCCTCGTGGTGTCCGTCGGGTTGCTGCCGAACTGTGACTGGTCGAACGGGTTGCTGACCAGGGGTGACGAAACGACTGCGGGGGAAACCTGAAGGTTCGGGTTCCTTATGGCGGGGCTCGCCGCCAGCCGTTGGTACTGGGCGGGGGAGAGCCGTCCGGGGAAGTCGATCAGGTGCGTGACGTTCTGCCCTCCGCCGGGGCTTCTCGGCCACGGGTAAGGCGCCGCGGGCGGGAGCACCATCTCGGTTTCGCCCCAGTTCTGTGCGAGCTCGCCGACTCCGGTCACCACGAACGATCGCCGGGCCGGGCGTACGAGATGCAGGGTCTCACCGACCTTCACGCCGAGTTGTCGCGCGGCGGTGCGAGTCAGGAACACTTCGTTGGCGGCCACCGGAGCGCGCCCCGACGTGATCTGCACGATCCCGCGCAGCGTCGGATCGGCCAGCGCCATCGTCGTGATCGCCGCCATGCTGCGGCGGTCGCCGACACTGCGCAGCAGGCGGGTCTCGACGTCTCCACGCGCGCCGTCGACCACGTGACTCTTCGGGAGCAGCTTCAACAATGGGTTGTCGGCGGCCATCGGCGTCACCGTCGTCAGTGCGAAGTCGGCTTGTCCGTATTGTTGTTGCCAGACCTGGAGCGGCGTTTCGTGATCGGTGCGCACCATCACGTCGCCGACCACCATCGCCGCGACCGGAACGGCAACGAGCAGCGCGACCAGCAGCGTGCGCCCCGGACGCCGGAGCACCTCGCGTCGCGCCAACCGGGCCGACAGGCGGAACGCGACGGAGCCGCGGTGACGATCGCGGTTCATCGCGCACCGGTCGGAACGGCAAGGTCGTGGGGTGCCGGTCCTTCGGTGTCGGGGGCCACCGCGACGCCGACGATGCGCCCGTCGCGCATCGACACGACGCGATCGGCCCACGCCGCGTACCGGGGCTCGTGGGTCACGAGCACGACTGCGGTGCCCCGTTCGGCGGGAAGCGCGGCGAGCAGCTGGATGACTGCGTCGCCCGTCGTTGTGTCGAGTGAGCCGGTGGGCTCGTCGGCGAGCAGCAGCTTCCGGGTGCCGACGACCGCCCGCGCGATCGCGATGCGTTGCCGCTGACCGCCGGAGAAGTCGTCGGGATAGCGATCGAGGGTCTTCTCGAGGCCGACGGTGTGCAGCGCGTCGACGGCCTGCGCACGAGCTTCGCGACGGCCGGCGCCGTCGAGCTCCAACGGCAGCATCACATTCTCGATCGCGGTGAGGCCGGCGACGAGATTGAGCTGTTGGAACACATAGCCGACATCGCGGCGGCGCAACGTCGCCCGATCCGCGGCCGACATCGTGCCGACGTCACGACCGTCAACCAGCACCCGTCCGGCCGAGGGATCTTCGAGACCGCCCGCGAGGTGGAGGAGCGTGGATTTTCCGCATCCCGAAGGACCGCGTACGGCGAGGAACTCGGCCGGAGCGACCGCGAGTGACACGTCGGTGAGCGCGCGCACTTCGGTGGGACCGCGGCCGTAGCTCTTGACGATGTCGACGAACTCCAGCAGTGCACTCATGCTCGACCCTTCCGGTTGCTGCGAGCGCGAGTTCGCCCGCGCGTAGCGTGTTGCGGTTCCTCGGCGCCTTGTTTCGCGCGGGCCAGCACCCGCTCTTCGCACAGATCGAGCCAGCGCAGGTCGGCTTCGGCGCGCACGATCAACGCGTCGCGCACGAGCTCCTCGACGATCGACCCGTCACCGGACACGGCCTTGCGCGTCGTCGCGCGTTGGCGGCGCTGGAGGAGCACCAGCAGTGCGTCGCGTTGTTGGGTGATCACTTCGAGCCCGCGGTCGTTGCTGTGTGTGATCGCGAGGAGCACTTTCACGGTGAGCTCGTCGCGCGGTGGTGGCTCGTCGCCGGGCACGGTCTCCCACCACGCGCCGAGCTCGTCGATGCCAGCCTCGGTGAGCCGGTAGGAACGCTGCCCGTCGTGCTCCTCCGACACCACGAAGCCGTCCCGGGTCAAGCGGTCGAGCGTCGCGTAGACCTGGCCGACGTTGAGCGGCCACACCCCGCCCGTGGCCGACTCGAACTCGGTCTTCAGCTGATACCCGTACGCGGACCGGCGATCGAGCAGCGCCAGCAACCCCTCACGCACCGCCATCGTCTCGCCTCCTCGATACATACCGAGTATGCATACCCGGCGAGTAGGTGTCAACCCGCCCGCGTGCAAATCGCTTCATCTGATGAAGGTCTGGGGCTCACGAGGTGAGCTCAAATGCTTCATGTGATGAAGGTCTGGGGCTCACGGGGGGAGCTCAAATGCTTCATGTGATGAAGGGGCGGGTTGGCGGCGGGGCGCGCGTGAGACAAGATCACCGTCGTGGGCGCGTTCGAGTTCGAAGGCGTGGTCGAGTTGCGACGCGACGGTTCGTCGGCGATCATCGAGAGCTCGGGGCCACCCGTGCGCATCGACGGCTTCACGGTCGGCGCGCCGCGCATGACGCGCAGCGCGCCGCATCGAGGCGAGCTGCACCCCGACGGTGACGAGCTCCTCTTCGTCATCAGCGGCCGCGTCGACGTGATCCTCGAGGAGGGCGGCGACGAGCACAACGCCGGCGTCGAGCGCGTCGAGCCGGTTCGCGCGGGCCAGGCGATCGTCGTGCCCAAGGGCGTGTGGCACCGGGTGGAAGTGCGTGAGCCGAGCCGCATGGTGCACATCACTCCCGGACCGGGTGGCGGTCATCGTCCCCTCTGAACGTCCGGACGTGGGCGCCGTCGATCGCGCGCCGCTACCCGACCTCCATGCGTTGTACGCGATGCCGTCCGACGCGGCCGCGCGATTCGCGAGCGACGGCCACACGCTGCTGCCCGGCCTCGCGAGCGCGCACGAAGTGTCCGCGTACCGGCCGTACCTCGAGGCCGCCGCCGCGAGCTCCAACCGCGAGCGGCGGCCGATCAGCGAGCGCGACACGTATTCGGCCGCGTTCCTCCAGAGCTTCAACCTCTGGCGTGTCAACGACGCGTGCCGCCGCTTCGTGTTCTCGCCGAGGTTTGCGAAGGCGGCCGCCGATCTGCTCGGTGTGCGCGGCGTGCGCCTCTACCACGACCAGGCGCTGTTCAAGGAGCCCGGTGGTGGTCACACGCCGTGGCACCAGGACCAGTTCTACTGGCCGTTCGACACCGAGAAGACCATCACGATGTGGATGCCGCTCGCCGATCTCGACCCGCGCGTCGGGTCGATGACGTTCGCGACGGGGAGTCACACCTCGGGCAAGTTGCGCGGCCACGCGATCTCCGACGAGAGCGAGGAGGAGTTCGAGCGTCTGGTGCGCTCCGAGCATCTCCCCGAGCACACCTACGGTGTGATCCGCGCCGGCGACGCGACGTTTCACGCGGGCTGGACGCTGCACCGGGCCGGCTCGAATCCCACGGATCGGATGCGGCCGGTGATGACCGTGATCTACTTCGCCGACGGTGCGCGCGTCTCGGAACCCGACTCCGTGTACCAGCAGTTCGATCTCGGTGTCTGGCTTCCCGGGCTCCGTCCGGGCGATGTCGCCGCCACCGAGATCAACCCGTTGCTCTGGCCGGTCGACCCGGACTGAGCGCGCCGTTCAGCGCGGCCGGCTCAACGTTCGCAGTCGCTCGCCGAGATCGCGTAGCGGCGCAGTCACCCGCCACGACTTGGATGCCTCGAGGGCGTGCACGTGTGCCGACGATGTCTCGAGCGCGCGTCGGCCCGTCTCGACTTCTGCTCGCAACTCGACGACTTCTGCTTCCAGCCCTTTGATGCGATGTGTTGCCGGGTCGTCGACTGCGGCGATCGCGCGCCGTGCGAGCTCGGACTCGATCGCTCCGGGAAGCGGTTCGAACCGGCAGATCAGGTCGCTCGGCCGGCCCGTGCGGAACTGGCGCCTCACACTCGTGTAGACGTCGAGGTCTTCGGCGATGGGGAAGAGGCCTTCGCCGGGCGCGTAGTCGTACACGTAGGGGAACCGCGCGCGGATCTCGGCCAGGAAGTCGGTGGGCATGGTGTTCGCGAGCGACGTGATCGTGAAGAAGTTCATCTCCACGACTATCGCGGGCTCGAACCGGCGCAGGGTTTCTTGCGCGCCGCGGAGCGCCGGGAGCTCGTGCCCTTCGATGTCGATCTTGACGAAGTCGAGGCGGTCGAGCGCGAGTTGCTCCACGATGTCGTCGATGCGCTCGGCCGGCACCTTCGTCGATCCCTGATGCAACGAAGCGCCGAACGTCTGCTTCTTCACGAAGCTGCCGGCCGAGAACCACGGGCTGGAGAAGAATTCCAGCGTGCCGGCCGACTCGCCGACCGCGACGTTGATCGTCTCGATGTTGGTCGCGTGCGCGGCGGCGATGTTCTCGACGAGCCGGACGTAGGTGTCAGGCGATGCCTCGATCGCGACAATCCGTCCGCGCGGCGCGATGAACGAGAACCCGAGGCTGAGCACCCCCAGGCTCGCTCCGGCGTCGATCACGACCGCGTCGTCGGCGAGCGCGAGCTGGGCGTAGTCGAGGGCCGGCTCGCGCACGACCCCGGGAAGATCCTCGATGAACGAGTCGCCGTCGGCGCCGGTCAGGTGCACCTCGTGGTCGAGAACCCTGACGACCCGCTCCATCGCTCGGGAGGCTATTCGACCCGCCCGTTCCGACCCGCGGCCGTTTCCTTTCCGGAGGGTCGAACGATGACAATTGCGGCCGGGAGCCGAATCGGCTCGTGACCTGGGATCATGAACCGGCGAGAGCTCACAGCTCGAAGGAGGTGCCCGATGTCGCGTACCCGAACGTTCGGTGCCGTCGTTTTCGTCCTCTTGGTCACGGTTCTTGCCGTTGCTGCCCTCACGGCCGAGGCGAGCGCGGTGTCGTCGACGCCCCCCAGGATCGTCGCCAAACCTGACAACGTGATGGTCAACACCAAGATCACGCTGACCGGGAGTGGCTTCGCGGCCCGGGCGAAGCTCTCGATCGTGGAGTGCTCGAGCCGGGGCTGGGTCGTCGTCGCGCAGCATCCGTGTGTAGCCGACAACAAGATCACCGTCGTCACCGACGCACACGGACGATTCACCCACAAGTTCAAGGTCGAGCTGTGCCCGCGCTCCACCACGGGATCGGGACCGGCCACGAAGGAGACGTGCTACATCGGCAATCCGCACCCGGAGGGCGTCGACACGATCTCGCTCCTCGGCGCCGCTCGCATCACTGTCACATACCCGTAGCGAACCAGACGGGCCGACGCGCTGCGATGCGCGCAGCCACTCAGGGTGCGGACGGTCGCGTTCCGCGGCATTATTGCGCCATGTCCGAGGTCTCGATCCGCCCGGCGACCGCCGACGACATCCCGAGGATCGAGCAGATCAGGCTGCAGCACGTATACCCGGGTCACCTCGCGTTGATGGGAAGCGATGATCGCGCGATGCGTTACTCGTCGGGGCGAACCAAGCTCGACCGGATCCCGAACGCCGCGAAGGTCACGGTCGTCGCCGAGGTCGACGGCACCGTCGAGGGCGTCCTGCAGTACACGTTCGGCAGCGACGCGCCTCGAGCCGGATTCGATCACGCGCGGCTGCTGTTCTCGCTGCTGGGTCCGCTCGGCCTCGTTCGCCGCCTTCCCGTGCTGCGGGCCCGTGAGCGCGTGAAGATACCGGTCCCGGCCGACGCGTTTCGCGTCTTCAATCTGCAAGTCGACATCGCGTTCCGGTGCCGGGGAATCGCCACGCAGTTGCTCGACTGGGCCGAAGACGAAGCGCGGCGGCTCGACGCGCCGAGGATGGCGCTGCTCGCCGACTCGACGAGTGCGGCGGTCCGCCTGTACGAACGGAACGGATATCGCACGACCGTGCGCGCGACCGACCACGACTACGAGCGGTACACCGAAGACCCCGGCCGAGTGCTCATGGAGAAGGATCTCGGCCCGGCCGTCGGTTGCGAACCGGGTGAGCACGTGGACTTGCCGACGTCGGACAGCGTTGCCGTGGAGCTGCGCGAGCTGCAGCGGGTCATCGAGGCGACGTACGGCGATCGCGACAACGCGCGAGGAGTCGCGGCCACGGTCGCGTGGATCGCCGAGGAAGTCGGCGAGCTGGCCCAGGCCGTGCGCAAGGGCTCACGCGAGCAGCAGGTACACGAGCTGGGCGACGTGCTCGCATGGGTCGCGTCGTTGGCGTCGCAACTCGAGATCGGGTTGGAGGAGTGCGCGGCGCGGTTCATGAACGGTTGCCCGCACTGCCGCCAGACCCCGTGCGCGTGCGCTTGATCGCGCATGCGGAAGCGCGAGGGCTCGCAGTCGGTGGAACGGCGCGGTGAAGAGTCCGCCGTAGTGTTCGGTGATGCGCTGGATCCTCCTGGCGACGGCTGCGCTCTGGGTTGTGCTCGAGCTGCGCCAGAGCGTGACGCGTCGGCCCGATGCGCTGAAGGCCGGCTGGCGTAGCGAGGTTCTCTTTCGGTGCATCGTCGGGGCCGGCGCGGTTGGCGCGGGCGTGCTCGACAGAGCGGCGAACTCGGCGACGATCCGGCCGGCCGCGGTCGCCGACTGGATCGGGCTCGGGCTGCTCTGGGGCGGCATCTCCCTGCGGCTGTGGAGCTTTCACACACTGGGCCGGTACTTCACCTTCACCGTCCAAACGAGCAGTGATCAACCGGTAATCGCCGACGGGCCCTATCGGTTGATCCGTCACCCCGGCTACTGCGGGCTGCTGCTCGTCGTCATGGCTGTGGGCCTGTTCATCGGGAACTGGCTGTCGCTCGCGTTCCTCAGCGTCGCCGTTGCGGGCGCCCTCGTGTTCCGTATCCGAGTGGAGGAGCGGGCATTGGTGCACGACCTCGGTGACGGCTACCGCAACTATGCGGCAACGCACAAACGGCTGGTGCCCTTCATCTGGTGACCGCGGCGGCCTGCCGATGGCGGCTCGGTCCACGGACATACCCTGAATCCTTCGACGATCCCTCAGGGTCGAGTGCGGGAAGTTCCTGATGGTCGGAGGGAGCGGGAAGGCCGACAGTGGACTCGTGAACACACAGGTCGAGCAACGCTGGGCGGTCGAGACCCACGGGTTGACGAAACGGTTCGGCGACAACGTCGCGGTGAACGACGTCGAGCTCCTCGTGCCACGCGGTTGCGCGTTCGGCTATCTCGGTCCGAACGGCGCCGGGAAGACGACGCTCATCCGGGTGTTGCTGGGACTCACGCACGCGGATGGCGGCACGATGTCGTTGCTCGGCTATGCCGTCCCGAAACATCGAGACGTCGCGTTGGCACGCGTCGGTGCGATCGTGGACGAACCGCGTTTCCATGCCCACCTGACCGGACGCGAGAACCTGCAGGTGCTCGCCGCGGCGCGCGAGCCTGCGGCCCAGGATCGCATCGGACCGGCCCTCGAGCGGGTCGGCATGGGCCATCGTGCAGATGACCGAGTGCAGAAGTACTCGATGGGCATGCGCCAGCGTCTCGGCGTCGCCGCGTGTCTGCTCGGCGATCCGCAGTTGCTGATCCTCGACGAGCCGATGAACGGACTCGATCCGGCCGGGATGCAGGAGATGCGCACGATGATCCTGTCGTTGGTGGCCGAGGGCCGCACGGTGGTGTTGTCGTCGCACCTTCTCGACGAAGTAGAGCGGACCTGCGACGCGGTCGCGATCGTCGACCAGGGCCGGATCATCCGCCAGGGACCGATCGCGCAACTGCTGGCGGGAGCGTCGGTGGAGTTGGAGGTCGAGTGCTCCGACCCGAGTCGCGCTCGCGACCTTGTCGAGCGCACCTCGATCGGAGCGCACACCGAGGTCGGGCCCGACGGGTTGCGGATCACGCTGCCGACCGGCGCGGCCAACGGCGAAATCGCCGAGGTCGCGCGCGTGCTCGTCGAGAGCGGCATCGCCCTCTACCGGCTGCAACCGGTGCACGCGTCGCTCGAATCATGGTTCTTGCAGGTCACGAGCCGGCTGGGAGCTTCGGAGTGACGACCACGTCCGTTTCCACAGCACCTGCGAAAGCGCCGATACCGGTGGGTGGCGCCGGTGACCGCCGCGGATCGTGGATCCCCACTGTGGGCATGATCACGACCAGGTTCATGGAGCTGCGCAAACGGCGCGGGCTCATGGCGGCCCTGATCGGCGTGACGATCGGCATCCCCGCCGTCTTCCTCGTCATCCGACTCGTGCTGCACGCGGTCGCGCCCAAGACGTACGGGCCCGCCGGCGGCTACGACATCTTCACCGCGCTCGTCGCCGGCGTGCTCTACGTGTTCGGGTTCATCGTCGCGGCAACGTTGGGCTGCGCCGCCGGATCCGTCGACCTCACCGACGGGATGTTCCGCCACCTCGTCGTCACCGGTCGGTCCCGACTGGCGCTGTATTTCGCTCGCATCCCCGCCGGATTGGCGATCATCGTGCCGCTGGTCGCGATCGGGTTCACGATCGTGTGCGGCGTATGTGTGTTCGCGGCACCGACAACGCTCAACTACCAAGGCGTGAGCGTGCCCGCCGGACTGTCGCGGACCGGCCTCGAGAACTGGGCCGCCGACCATGTCAATGAAGTCGTGTGCCGATTCGACACGGGACCGATCCGGGTGAACCCCGACTGCGGCAACGGGCCCGGCCCCGACCGGATCATCAAGGGTCCTGGTCCCAACGGTCCGGTCGTCAGCGGAACTCCCGCGCAGGGAATTCCCGCGCCATCGACACCCGCGCAGCTCAAATCAGCGGCCATCCAGATCGCGAACGAGGATTACTCCGATTACTCGCGGTTCTTCCTGTATCCGTCGAACTCGCTGATGGTGAAGGCCGGGTTGTGGATCGAGCTCGAAGCGGTCATCGGATTCGTCGTCGGTCTCGGGCTCGCGTCGCTCCTGGGCCAGCGCACCATTTCCGTGGTCATGATGATCGTGCTCGAGATCATCCTCACGCCGATCTTCGCGCGGGCACGCATCCCGCACTTCTCGAACCTGCAACGCGCCGTCGTCGGGCTCGCCACCGCGCATCTCGAGCCGAAAGCGCTGCCGTTGGCGCTCGGTGGCGCGCGCGGAGTCGACCTGCTGCCCGAATCGACCACGGTCGCAATTTGCGTGATCGCCGCGTGGCTCGTGGGTTGGACCGTCCTCGGTGCCTGGCGGATGATGACCAGAGACGCATAGCGGCTGCGACGCGCCTCGTTCACTTCTGCGGTCGTGGTCGATGCGGCCGTAGGATGGGGCAGCGACTGGCGAAGGTGGAGTACCACCAGGGAGCTGCAAAACGGGGCCGTCCGCCTGGGTCCTCATCGATCTGATCGAGGAGGACCATGGACCTGCGATACGGCTCGAACCCCGACCAGTTGGCACGCGCGACGGTCGGCGATGCCGGAGCTCCGGTTCGGGTGATCGCCGGGCAGCCGTCGTACATCAACGTGCTCGACGCGCTCGGCGCGTGGGAGTTGGTGCGGGAGGCCGCGGCGGCGCTTTCCGTTCCGGTAGCGACGACGTTCAAGCACGTCTCGCCCGCAGGGGTTGCGACTGCCGCCGATCTCGACGAAGTGATGCGCGCCACCTGGTCGCCGGATGGTGGTGACCTTTCCGGCATTGCGACGGCATACATCCGAGCTCGGGACTGCGACCCGAAGTCGTCGTTCGGCGACTTCGTTGCGGTCTCCGAGCCGGTCGACCAATCGCTCGCTCGAGTCCTGCGGGGCGTCGTGTCCGACGGGATCATCGCACCCGGATACGAACCCGGAACGGTCGAGGCGCTCGCCGCGAAGAAGAACGGCCAATACCTGGTATTGGAGGCCGACGCCGCGTTCGAACCTCCGGCATGGGAGACCAGAGAGCTCGGCGGAGTTCGCCTCGAGCAACAGCGACCGACGAGGGAGATCACTACGTCGGTCGTGCGGTCGGGCACGACGCGGCCACTCTCCGACTCGGCGGTCTCGGATCTCATGCTCGCGATCGTGGCCGCCCGGCACACGCAGTCGAACACTGTCACGTACGCGCGGGCCGGCATGGTCCTCGGCATCGGCGCCGGGCAGCAGTCGCGCGTCGACTGCACCAAGCTGGCGGGCGCCAAGGTCGACACATGGTGGCTCCGCCGGCACCCGAAGGTGCGGGCACTGCCGTTCGTCGACGAGGTCCGTCGCCAGGAACGCATCAACTGGGAGATCCGCTACATCGAGGGCGACATGGACCGGCGCGAGCTCGAACGCTTCCGTTCCGCGCTCGGCGACGGCGCGCCCGCGCTGCGACCGGACGAACGCCAAGCTTGGCTAGGTCGGCTCGACGACGTCGCGCTCGCCTCCGACGGGTACATCCCGTTCCGCGACAACATCGACCAGGCCGCCCGGCACGGAGTCCGCTACATCGCCGACCCCGGCGGCTCCGCGCGCAACGACGAAGTGGAGGCCGCCTGCGCCGAACACGACATCGTGATCACCACGACCGGGATCCGACTCTTCCTGCACTGAACGATTGCGCCGACGAAGTGTCCGTAGGGATATACCGAGTCGGCGGCTCGGGCGCGTGCGATCCGGGGAGGTCGTCTCTCGTCGTCGAGTTCGTTGTCGTTATGGCTCGGGGATGTCGTGGTGCCGTTTCCGAACGTCGTCCTGCGCCTCGTCGACGGCTGCCGGCTCGGGCTCGGTGCCGGTCGAGGCCTCGAGATGGGCCTTGGCCTCCGCGTGCCGGTCGCCGGCGGCCTCGGCGATCGGGCGCACGAATTTCCCCTTGAGGCGAGTCCAGTAACTCATACGAGGAAGAGTTACCCGGTATCGCTCTCGACGAACCACGCGCGTGACCGTAGGCGAAAGTTCTGCGGGTGCTTGGGCCGACGCGATCGGGGTAGGTCCGAGACAACCACCTGATTCGTTCAGGTTGTTCTCGAGGAGGATCTCGATGAGCATCGTCGAACATCACGACGTTGTGGAACGGGAAGCACCCGAGTCGAGCAACGGGTCGCAACGTCTCGGTCCGTGTTCAGCACGCGCCGGAACAGGGCACAATAGGACTTCGCGTGATCGCGCGCTGCAGGTTGGGACCTCACCCAGCGACCTTGTTGCACGGAGGTACCGACACCAAACTCCCACTCCGCGATCCGACCCCGGACGCCGAGGGCGACACTTGGTCGTGTCGAATCCGAACCTCGGGAGCGAAGGTCGCCACCATCAGGTGGACCGTCGGGTTCGGATTCACCAATGTGATCGTTGCGCTGTTCGCTGCCCGATCAAGAGCGCATACGCCCACGGTTGCGATCCACACGACCTCGGAGCAGTCGATCACCACGCACCCGTAGCGGTCGACGAACTCGCCGACCGTGCGCGCGAACCCGGCGACGTTTCCGGCGTCGATCCGCGCTGGAGGTGTGAACACCGGAACGATCACGTCGGCTTCCCCCGTTTCCAGGAGACGGCGAAGGAGGGGCCAGCGCATCCGTGTTGCGTCGACTCGGTCGGTCACGACTTCCTGAGATACTGAGCATACGCCCTGAAGACGGTGGCACCCGCACGAGGAATCTTCAGCCGCAGAGGAGAGCCCAGCAACGAGCGTCAAGCGATCCGACGCACCGCCGACGAGGTACCCAATGCGCGCCGTAAGAGCAAGAGGCCTCGGCTCCTACGCTGGGTGCGTGGTGACGGGCACGGGAAGGTGAACGGTTTGCATCATCTCTTCGTCGTTCTCACGGTCGCCATCGTCGGAGTTGTCCTATGGGCAGCGTCCCCAATCGTGACGCTCGTCTTCGTTGCGTGGCTGCTCTTCACGGCTGGCGGCTATGTCATCGGCGAACCGAAAGGTCGGGGTGCGGCAGGCATTCTGCTCGGCAGCTTCGGCGGTCCCATCGGGCTGCTCATCGTCGCCACGATCGGACCGAGCCAAGCGGTACGCACCGCGGCGCGAGCAGGTCCGTGCCGAGACGCTCGCACGAGCTGAGAGCGTCAGTCGTACGACCCGCGCATGTCCCTGGTGTGCAGAGACCATCATGAGCGCCGCCGTGTTCAATCTCGGCGAGAGCAATCGGGTCAACGCCCGCTCCCAACTCCAAGGAGCAACACCGAGCGCAGTGTTGAACGTCACGAACTCGGAAAAGTCGTCGTCGGCGAGTGGTGTCTCGATCGATGTTCCGGCGGCGAACGCTCCGTTGGTGGTGAACTCGTCGACGAAGGTGAAGAACCTCAACGCCGACCTACTCGACGGCCGGGATGCGACGACGTTCCAAGGTGCGACATCGAAGGCATGTCCGAACGGCACGGCGATCAGTTCCATCGCCCCGAACGGCCTCACGTCTTGTAACACTTCGGTGGTGCTTCCCATCGATACGCAAGCCGCGCCGGGAGGGCAGAGCGTCGTGGCGTTTCCGCAATCGTCGTTGAGCGTCACGTTCGCATGCAGTGGCAATGGCATGGAGTCGCACCTGTTCTTCGCAAACCAAACAGCAGCGCCGGTAACGCTCGGCTACGAGGTCGACGGTGTGGGCGATGCTTCTCCCCAGGTTGGTGAGCAGACCATCGTCCCGACCGTCAGCTTGCAGTTCGGGGCACTGACAAGTGGCGAGGCCGGACAGTTCATCTACTTCGACCAGACCACCGTGAGCACGGTCAACCTCCACGTCGCCAACTTGGGTGCGGATGGCTGCGAGTACCGGGGGACCGTCGAGGTAGCACTCCGGGGCTAGCGCAAGAGCGAGTCGCGTTCACGTTGGCTCAGGCTGGGGGATCGCAAGCCACACGCTGTGTTCGCACGGAAAGACCATGACGTGCGAACTGGGCACGCTTGCCGGTGGCGTCGGAAGCGGTCTGCCGCGCGGTTGCTGCATGAAACCCCAGACTTCGTCGCCGCACTGAGGACAAGGCTCCATGCCGGGAGGGTACCGCTGCGGGCGGCCCGACAAACGGGCTACCCGGGGCCGTGGCCGGTGCATTCTCTGCGCCACACCTACGCATCTTTGGCCGCGCGGGCGGGAGCGTCGGTGAAGATGATCCAGACCCAACTCGGCCACCGGGATCCTGCTCTCGCCTTGCGCTTGTAGTCGCGGTGCCTTCGTCGGTTGTTTAGAACGCGAAGGTCTGTTGGTCGGACTCCGCGAGCAAGTAGTGACCGCGGGCCGATGTTGCGGTCAGCCCGACGATTGATCCGGTCAGATTGAGCCCGCCGGTCGAGCCGTGGAAGGGTGCGTTGCCGAACGTGAAGATGCCGCCGTCGGATGCGACGAGCCAGTAGCCG
>CAZLEC010000032.1:0-15625 GCA_964558245.1 uncultured Burkholderiales bacterium
GCGACCTATCGCACCGACTCGATCAGCGACACCTGCGCGACCGCCGACATCGTCATCGAGTGCACCGGGGTGTCGTCGCTGGTGCTCGAGGTCCTCGGCCGCACTGCCCCGGACGGGATCGTGTGCCTCACCGGCGTGTCGTCGGGAGGCCGGCAACTCACGATCGACGCCGCGCAGGTGAACCGCGCCATGGTGCTCGGCAACGACGTGGTCTTCGGCTCCGTCAACGCCAACCGCCGCCACTACGAGACCGCGGCCGAAGCGCTCGCGCAAGCCGACCGACCATGGCTGGAGCGGCTGATCACCCGGCGCGTACCGGTCGAACACTGGTCGGACGCGCTCACCCGACAATCCGATGACGTCAAACCGATCATCGAGTTCGCCGAAGGGAACTGAACGATGCGGCTCGACCAGCGCCAACTGCGCCTGTACTTCGACGACCAGATCGTGGTGTGCGCGCCCGATCTGCAGATGTCGCGCCATCTGGGCGAGGGCTACGTCGTGGCCGACACCCGACTGGCGTCGGGCTACCGGATTCGCCTTGCGGGCGTGCAACCGGCGTTGCTCGCCGCACAACGGACCGCACCGCACGCAGCGCGCTTCGAGTTCACGAATCCGATGCTCGATGCCGCCGGCGGAACCGTGACCAGCGACACGTTGCACCTGCGTGTCGACCGCTCGCTGGGCCACGGCGTACACGATGACTACGACCTCACGAACTTCGGGCACGCAGCCATCGAAGTCGTTCTCGAGGTCAGTGTGGAGAGCGACTTCGCGGACCTGTTCGACATGAAGGACAATCGGCTCGTGCGACGAGGCTCGCTCCAAACGACATGGGTCGAAGCGACCTCGACCCTGACGACCCGTTACTCCAATGGAACGTTCACGCGGGCCCTCGATCTCGTCGTGGACCGCAACGATGCGCCGCCCGAGTACGCAAACGGTGGCATATCGTTCCGCATCCAGCTCGCACCGTTCGCGTCGTGGCATACGTGTTTGTTGTGGATCCCGGAAATTGACGGCGAGGCGCCCCAACATCCGGCGAGGCTGTGCCACGACCTGCTCGGAACCGACACCATTGCCGATCACGCGCGCCGCGAATGGGTGGACGGAACCGCGTCCTTCTCGACATCGGATACCGGCGTCGATCAAACGATCGCCCGAGCGGTCGAGGATCTCGCGAGCCTGCGCCTGCACATCTTCGACGACCTCGCGCGGGGCTCCGGACCGGACACCGACGACGACCGTTCGGGGGACAGCCTCGACGTCGACATCTGGGTTCCCGCAGCCGGCGTGCCATGGTTCGTGACGTTGTTCGGCCGCGACTCACTCGTGGTCTCCCTGCAGACACTGGCGCTTTCGGCCCGCTTCGCCGAGGGCACCTTACGGGCGCTGGCGTCGCAACAAGCCGCCGGCTATGACCCCGAACGCGACATGGAACCGGGCAAGATCATCCACGAGATCCGCCGCGGTGAGCTCGCGCAGCTCCACCTGATCCCCCATACGCCCTACTACGGCACGCACGACGCAACCTCGTTGTTCGTACTGGCCGCGGCGAACTCCTGGCGTTGGCACGGGCGTCGCGATCAACTCGACGCCCTGTGCCCCGCCGTCGAAGCGGCGCTCGGATGGATCGACCACGACGGCGACCGCGACAACGACGGGTTGCAGGAATACGGCACCCGAGCAGCGCACGGCGGCTACTTCAACCAGGGTTGGAAAGACTCCGGCGACGCGATCGTGCACGCCGACGGCACGCTGCCCTCGTTGCCGATCGCGCTGTGTGAGCTGCAGGGCTACGTCGTGGCCGCCAAACGGGCCTGGGCGGGTGTCCTCGAGGACGCATATCTCGACCCGAGCAATGCGCAGCGGCTGCGCGACCAGGCTGACCGGCTCGCGGAGATGATCGAGACAAGGTTCTGGTGGGAGGACGAGCACAGCTACTACCTCGGCCTCGACGGCGACAAGCAACCGATCCGGTCGGTCGCGTCGAACCCCGGACATCTTCTCTGGTCGCAAGCGATCGTCCCCGAACGAGCCGAGCAGGTCGCGCGGCGTCTGCTCGCGCCCGACATGTGGAGCGGCTGGGGCATCCGGACGCTGTCCAGCGCTCACGTGTCGTACAACCCGTTGTCGTATCAGCTCGGGTCGGTATGGCCGCACGACAACGCATGCATCATGGACGGGCTTCACGCCTACGGCCTCGACCGCGAAGCCGCGCAGATTGCCCGTGCAATGTTCGACGCAGCGAAACACTTCGATGACCGCCGACTCCCTGAGCTCTTCGGTGGTTTCGAGCGCGACGTTGGCGGTCTCCCAGTCCCCTACGTAGACGCCAACGCGCCGCAGGCCTGGGCCGCCGGCGCGGTCGTGCAACTCACTTGCTCGCTGCTCGGCTTCGACGCACACGCACCGTCACACACGTTGACGTTGCGACCCTGTCTCCCGGAGTGGCTCGACGTCGTGCGCGTGCGCAACCTGCACGTTGGTACCGCAACCGTCGACCTCTCCGTACGGCGAACCGCCGCCGGTCATGAGATCGATGTCGACGAGCTCAACGGCACACTCGACTGCTCACTGCGCTGATGTCGATCCGTTGTCAGAGCGCCTCCGGGGGTCACCCCGGATGCGGTGCGTAGCTTCCGGTCGCAACTCACGACCGGCGAAGACGTGGTCGATCCGACCACCTGGGCGGGTTCGGTCCCCCAGGCGCACGGCATCGCGCCCCGCGTGCGCGTCGGTCGCACTCGGTGGCTCAACTTGCTCTGGCTGTTGCCGCTCGGGTTCGTGATCCTGATCGCCGCGGTGGCCGTCGCGAAGGGGCTACGCAACACGCCGTCGGCGGAGCGATTCATCACCCGTTACCCCGGCACCATCGAGACAGCCGGCACGAGAGCGAACGCCGGCCTGCCGATCTGGATTGGAGTTCTGCACTTCTTCAACCTGTTCCTGTTGATCTTCATCATCCGGTCCGGGGTGCAGATCCTCAGTGACCACCCTCGGCTGTACTGGACTCGGCACAGCACGCCGGGCAAGGACTGGTTCCGCGTGCAGAGGCCAGTCCCGGCCGAGCCGTTGTGGACCGCGAAGCAAGACTCCATCAGCTTGCCCGGACAGGTCGGCCTCCCGGGGATTCGGCACTCCATCGGCCTGGCCCGCTGGTGGCATCTCGGTACCGATCTCCTCTGGCTGCTGAACGGCGTGATCTTCTACGTGCTGCTCTTTACGACCGGGCAGTGGCGGCGTGTGGTGCCGACCAGCTGGGCCGTGTTTCCCAATGCAGTGTCGGTGCTGATCCAATACCTGTCGCTGCATTGGCCAACCGAGAACGGTTGGGTCGCATACAACAGCCTGCAACTTCTCGCCTACTTCGTCACGATCTTCATCGCCGCCCCACTCGCGCTCATCACCGGGTTGGGCATGTCGCCGGCGCTCTCCACCCGCTTCAAGCGGATCAGCAAGGCGCTCAGCATCCAGACGGCGCGGTCATTGCATTTTCTGGTGCTGGTCTGGTTCTTGTTCTTCATCGTGATGCACGTGACCTTGGTGTTCACGACCGGCGCGTTGAACAATCTCAACCACATCTACGCCGCTCGTAACGACGACAGCTGGGTTGGTTTCTCGATCTTCGCAGTCTCAATGGGTCTGGTCATCGTCGGGTGGGTGGCGGCGACGCCGTTCACCCTGCGTCATCCTCGGGTGGTGCAGCGGGTCGGGTTCGCGTTGATCGGTCCGGCGCAGCGCCTGTTCGAGCACGTCGACTCCACTCCCGGCGAGTACACCGACAATGACATCTCGCCCTACTTCTGGCACAACGGTCAGTACCCCGACTCGGACGAGTACAAATCGCTGTTCGACGGCAACTTCGTCGAGTATCAGTTACGCGTCAACGGTCTCGTCGACAACCCTGCTGACCTCTCCATGGCCGAGCTGCGCGCGCTCCCCCACCATGAGCAGATCACGCAACACTTCTGCATCCAGGGTTGGTCGGGCATCGCCAAATGGCGCGGCGTATCGATGCAAACCATCATGGACCTGGTGCAGCCGCAGCCGGAGGCCAAGTGGGTCGTCTTCTACTCGCTTGGTGACGGCGCCGACGAAGGCGTCTACTACGACGCGCACCCGATCGAGCAGATGAGCTACCACCTGACGATGCTCGCGTACGACATGAACGGCGAACCCCTGTCGTTTGGTCACGGCGCTCCGCTGCGGCTGCGGAACGAGACGCAACTCGGCTTCAAACAGGTAAAGTGGATCAAGGGCGTGGAGTTCGTCGCGGACTTCTCCGAGATCGGCGGCGGCTACGGCGGCTACAACGAGGACCACGAATTCTTCGGGTACCGACAATCCATATGAGTGGTTCGCACAAGGTCCTCGGAGTCCCGCAATCGCAGTTCCCGAAACGTGAGGTGAATTCGAAACCGCCACCATTCCGCGAACGGGAGGTCGTGCGTACGATCCCGCGGATGAGTACCGCACGATGAAACGCATCGGCAGGAGCCTCGCTGTCCTCACCGCGACGTTGGTCGCCCTGAGCGCGACGTTGAGCAGCGGGGCCGGAGCGAACGGCGCGCCGCTCCTGCTCGGCGTGCATCGGGTCATTCGGGGACCGATCAACACCGAGCAAGCATTCAAGGTCACCCACTGCATCATCCACTACGAGTTCGGAACCTACGACGGCACCGCGTACGCGAAGGTGCGTGCGACGCACGCGGATCGTGGGTACGCATGCACCGCCGCGAGCCAGGTCGTCGCCGCACGCGCGACCCGCGTGGTCAATGGGCCCCTGTCGGTCTTCACCTGTGGTGAGAGCATCCGGCATGCCTGCTTGCCGAGCGCATACCTCAAATGGGCGCAGTCCAGCCGGGTAGGCGCGACGGGCTTCGGTGCGTACGTCAAGATCAACGAGCTCCGGCGTTACCCGCCCGCAGCGCGGCAAGACCGCATCACGCTCTCCGCCTTTACCCCCGCTCCGGCCGCCGTCGCGGAATCGTGCACAGACGCAGATCTCTCGCCGCAAACACTCGTGATGCCAGTTCCGCATCGCGTTGCCCGCCATTTCGTGCTCGACGGCGGACAGGAGGTGCTCGACCCGGCGACGATCACCCGACCCGTGGTCACTGCGAAGCAGGCATGGAAGACGGCGCAGCGGTTCTGGCTTCCGGTACGACCCGGCCACAGCACCTACCAACTCCTCCTGGGCAACCTCACGTCGTACCGGAGATTCGTGACACCTCCGACCCGGAGGAAGGTCAGCCGACTGGTCTGGATGATCGTCGGCCACGACGTTCCGATACCCGGCCGTCTCGCGCCTCCCCCATCACCCGGCGCCGCCAGACGTCCGCCGCCTCAGTGCGAGTTCGGGAACCTCATCGAGCCGATCGACGCGACGACCGGCAAGTCGCTGTTCTGGGAAAGCGGCCTACCCCAGGTGCCATGAACCTTCGTAGTGCCGGGCTCAACGCGAGATCGTTTGGACCTATGTGGTTACAGCTTCATTCAGCACTCGAAGCGCCGGCTCAACCCGGCTATTTGCAATCGGCCTTGTCGTGCTCGGCGGAATTGTTGTCGTTGGCGGAAGCGTTTACCCACATCGTGCCCAGCAGTGGCGCGCTCGTGTGGTTTGTGACGAGTACCCGGTAGGTGGAGTGCCAGCCAACCTTGACGGACTGGTCGAACTCGTATCGGTGATGTTGACGGCTTGGCCGGTAGGTTTCGACCTCGGACCCAGCTACATGCACCCACGCATTCCTGATCTTGATCTCGATCGAGATGGTGAAGGTCCGTTGGCCGGTGGCGATCCTCGGATCAGACGAACCGTTGGAGAACACGGCATCGACACCGATCGCGCCGCACTTCGTCCACACACCTTGCGTCGCCCACAGCCCGGCGCTTCCGGTGTCAGCGTTCTGCGCGGGTACGGGAATCTGTCGGATCGGCGCAACCGTCGTCGTAGAGAACGCGGTCGCCGGCCCCGTCAGCATCAGCATCGACGCCACGATGACGACGATGGCAACGATTGATCGTTTCATGCTCGTCCTCGCCCGACTACTGGCAGTCGGCCAGGTCATGGTCGGTTGGATAGCTGTCGTTCGCGGCTGCGTTCACCCACATCGTTCCCAGCAACGGTGCGCTGGTGTGGTTCTGAACGATCACCCGATACTTGTACTGCCAGCCGGCATTGATGAACCGGTCGAACTCGTATCGCTGGTGCTGACGGCTCGGCCGATAGCTCCGGACTTCCGAACCCTTTACGGCCTGCCAGACACCACCGCGCTCAACCTGAATCGAGATGGTGTACGTCTGTCGGCCGGTACTGACGTGCGTGGACGAGTTGTTGACGAACACCGCCACAACGCCGATCGCACCACAGTGCGTATACACCGCCCCTGACGCCCACGCGCCGGGAACCCCGTTCCGGTAGTTCCGGGCGTTCACCGGAATCAAACGGATCGGCGTCACCGCAGCGGTAGAGAACGCGTCGGCCGGACCCGCGAGCATCACCATCGACAACAGGCCGACCCCGACAGCAACGACTGCCCGTTTCACACGCACCCCCACAAGTGCCCCCACCAATACGCACACCGCCCGCACCAAACCCGAAAGGTCCTGGCCCGCGAACGCCTTGCACGACTCTAGATTGCAGCGACATCAATCGCCCTAGGCCACACGACTCAAAAAGAGCCCGCGCACCCCGACAGTCGTTGCCTGGCGTGCTCCGACGCGCGGCTACGTGCCGGCGTGAGCATCGGCGGCTGCGTCGGCGACTTCACGCCGGTTCACATTGCTCTCGACCGGCGCTTCCGCCGGAGTTTGGCAGTCGCGACCGGCAGCTGTTCCAGAGCATCGAGCCGTCGCGGGTGTTCGGTACGCTCCGAGACGTGAAGGCTGGTTCCGCAAGTCGCACGGCCATGGGCGCCGCGTTGGCAAGAGCGGCGCACCGCGAGCAGGATCCTCCGCCATGGATCCTCGACGATCCCATCGCCCGCGAACTGCTCCCGGAAGCCCTGTTCGCCGGTGTCGCATCCGCACGTCCACGCTTGACGCCCGCGCTGTCCGCCGCAATCCGCACGGTTTTCCCAGTCCGAGCGCGCCTCGCAGAAGACGTCGCCGTGGCCGGCCTGGCGGAGAACCGCTCCCAGTATGTGCTGTTGGGCGCCGGACTGGACACCTTCGCCTGGCGGCACGCCCTCGCCTCGAGACCATGTCCCTCCCACGCCGCGCGACATGGAACTGGCTGGGCGTCACCGTCTACCTGGACAAGGCCACGACGGCCGCCACACTCGCAACAATCGCCAAGGCATCGGAGTCGGCGGTCGTCGTTGTCGACTTCGCGCTCACAACGGACTATTGCGACGAACTTGGAATCACGTGGCGTGAAGACTCCGCACGATTCGCCGGATCCGTCGGCGAGCACCACGCGTCACTCTTTTCGCCGGACGAAGCCTGCCGACTCGCAAACAGCGCCGGGTTCGGCGTCATCGAGGCCCTCGCCGCCGCGGATCTGAGTGCCCGCTACCTCGGTCACCATCCCGAGCTCTGCATGCCCGGAGCGAATATCTACATCGTCGCTCGCACCACCGGCTCGTAGCCCGACGAGTACCGCGCACCAGACTTTCCTTGTCGGGCCGGCGGGATTCGAACCCGCGACCTCTTGACCCCCAGTCGCTGCAGTCGAGATTCATCGCGTCGTGCCGAGTCGCGCCACAACGCAACGTCGCAGGTCATGTGCGACATCGTGCGATCGGATGCAACTGCTGCGACACCACGAAACAGTAGAATTCTTAGACGAATTCTTAGACGGCGGCGTTCGTGTCACCCCCTCATCGTTGTCTATCGGGTGTGAACGGTTGGCGTCGGTTGCCCGAAGGTTTTGTCGAGGGCGCTCGCGACCGTCGTGGCCCAGGCCAGGTCACCTGCGGTGCGGTAGTGGATGTCGCCCGCGGCGATGTACCCGGGGTGTGAGTCCGCCACTGACGCCCAGTTGATGAGCGTGAGGTTGCGCCACCGCCGGGTCGCCGCGGCGAGCGACGCGTTCACGGCGGCGCAGCCCACCGCGCGCGCGGGCGGCTCGATCGCGCACGGCAGGTTCGTCCAGAACACGGGTTTGCCGGCGAACAGACGCATCATCCAGTCGATCTTCGCCGCGTATCCGAAGTACCCCCGACCAGTGGGGGTGCCACGCACCGCGGTGTCGTTGATCCCAAGATCGACCACGTAGGCATCGGTTGCAATCCTTGCATTCGCTTGATCGAGTCGGGTCCGCCAGAAGTTGAACGTCGAACATGTCGTCAGACCGATGGAGCAATCAGACGTGCGAATTGTCGTCGAGCCCCGGGCGAGATCGACAACGGCATAGGGCGCGTCGCGCTGCGTCAACGCGATCGCGATCTGCGTCGAACCGAACGTGATGTTCGAGTCACCCACGAGCGTGACGGCAGCGGCGACACGATCGGCGCCGCGGTTGCCCGGTTCCGCCGCCCGGGCTGCGGCCGGTCTGTGGGCAGGATGCGCTCTCGCGGCCAGAGCCCGGTCGGTGGCAGCGACGACGGTGTTCGCCCACGCGGAGGCGCCCACGCTGGTGTACAGCCCGGCACCGAAACGCGGGGACATGTATTCAGGGTGGGCGGCCGCGACTGTCGCCCAATCGACGACGGTGAGGTTGGGCCACCGCCGGATGGCGGCGGCAAGCGACGCGTTCACAACCGCGCAGCCCACTGCGCGCGCGGGTGGCTCGATCGCGCAGGGCAGGTTTGTCCAGAGCACGGGTTTGCCGCCGAAGAGACGCATCATCCAGTCGATCTTCCCCGGATACCCCGTGTACCCGCGACCGGTCGGCGTGCCGGGGGCTGCGGTGTCGTTGATGCCAAGGTCGACGACGTAGGCATCGGTTGCAATCTTCGTGTTCGCTTCAGCGAGTCGTGTCTGCCAGAAGTCGTGAGTCGCGCAAGGCGTGGCGACCCACGCGAGCCATGTGCAGTCGGGCGAGCGGATCGCGGCGCCGGACCGTGCGAGATCGACGACCGCATACGGCGCGTCACGCCGAGTGAACGCTATTGCGATCTGAGTCGAGCCGAACGTGACGTTGAAGTCGCCGACGAAGCTGACCACCGCCGGCACACGACCGGAGTCGAACACGGGCGTACCGAAGCCGGGAGATGCGCCCGTCGACATCAGAGCCACAGTCATCGTCGCGATCGCGAAGGCGCGAAGTTTCATCGGGGGGTCTCCAAATCTCCTTCAGGCTCACGGAACATCCGAGCCCTCAGGCCTCGCCGACCCGGAGACTAACCAGAGCGTCAAGAATGCGAGTGATATCCGTTACAGACAAAAGGACCGGGGAGGGCACAACACACGAGGCCGTTACGACCGGCACGACACGGCGGCGTAACACACGCGTCGTAAGTCCGTGAATGGCCGACGAGCGTGATTTGTACCGACCCGATCCCAGCCCTATTCCTGCCGGGTCTTCAGCCACCGACCGGACGTGTCGTCGATAACGCGACGGGCGCCGAACATCAACGCCAACCGCAGCTGCGAGTTTCCGGACTGAGTCACGCGCGGTCGTCTACGAATTCCAGGCTCGACAGCACCGCCTCCTCGACCTGGAAGAGTGCGGCAATTACGTCGGGCTCGTCACGGCGGCGGTAAACGACCCGCCCGCCCTGCCGGGCAACGAGCTCGACGACGTTGGTGATGAACGAGAAGCTGGGTGCGCCCATCGCGGCGATGCCGTACGCATCGAATCCGCTCGCAGTGAGCGCGTCGACGACACACTCGTGAACAGTCGACTTACGCGTTTCCTCGCGAACCGTCGGCTCGATAGCTCCGATGATGAACGAGAGACGCACGATGTCCACTCCGGTGCGCGCCGGCGAACCCGGCGACCAGGATCTGTTGCGCCTCTACCTGAATGACATCGGCCGCTTCGCCATGCTGACGGCGGAAGAGGAGGTAAACCTCTCGCAGCGCATCGAACGCGGCAAGCATGCGCTTCGAGCCATGACGGCGAACACCGTGCCGCCGACCGAGCGGGCAAGCACGCTCCGTATCGTTCGTGCCGGAGAGGAGGCCCGGGACACCTTTGTGCACGCCAACCTCCGGCTGGTCGTTTCGATCGCCCTGCGTCACCAAGCCTCCGGACTTCCACTGCTCGACCTGATCCAGTAAGGCAACATGGGTTTGATCGATGCGGTCGAGAAGTTCGATTGGCGTCCGGGGTTCAGGTTCTCGACGTATGCCACCGGACGAATCCGTCACGCGATCATCAGGGCGGTTGCGAATATCGGCCGGGCGATTCGACTCCCGGTGTACGCCGGCGACGCGCTGGTGTGTGTCCGGCGGGCGCGCTCGCGGCTCGAGTCGACGCTGGGTCGACCCGCCACCATCGCTGAACTCGCCGCGGAAGCCGGTCTGCCGCCGAGCAAAGTCGCCGAGGTCCTCGCGTTCGACTCACCTCCCGTGTCGCTTTCCGATCCGGTGATCGTGGGTTCGGAGATCGAGCTCGAAGGATCCCTGGAGGACAACACCGAGCCGTCGCCGTTTGCCGCGATGCTGGGCAAACACCTCGTGTCGATCGTCACCTCCATGTTGGACGGGCTCGACGACCGGACGAGATGATTCTCGGGGCGATCACACCTGCCACCGAGATCCGCGAAGAGCTGCACGACCGATCGCTGGGCTGTTTCGCGTTGACGAACTGGCCCCACGACTCGTTCACGCGACTGCGCGCCCGGTTCTCGTTCCTTGCGTGCTTCGAGGGCATCGTCGTTTCCGGCGTCGAAGGTATCGCCAAACCCGACCCCGCGATCTTTCGCCTCCTCCTCGAGCGACACCAGCTCGAGGCTGCGTCCACCCTGTTTGTCGATGACACGCCCTTCAATGTCGAGGCCGCGCGTGCAATCGGCATGCGTGCTCACCGTTTCACGACCGGCGCAGCCCTCGCCGGCGACTCACGGCACTCGGCATACCACTTCGTAGCCGACCTGCGAATCCCGGTCGTGTCCGATGAGCGGAACCGCGGCCGAACCGGAAACCGCGCGTGTCGTTCTCGCAATCGCGACCGACCATCAGTTCCTGCAGGTTCACAACGACCCAGCGGAGCAATGCATGTTCGTCATCTGCCGGACATCTGCCCCATATGTCTGGTTACCTGCGCTGTCATTTGCGGATCCACGCATTGATGGCAACGGCTGGTCGTGTGAGAATCCCGTTGGAGGACGCATAGCGATCGGGACGGACCCCGTGCGAGGCGGGGGTTCTGTTGGTGGCTTCGGTGGAGTATCCAATGCGGCGCCTGCTCCGGTTGCCTCGGGCGTCGGTGCTCCGCCGCGTCGAACGAAGTGCTCCCGAGCGCGCATTTCTCGAGCACTTCTCGTATAGCCGGGCGATCTACGCGTTCCTCCGAGCTCGAGCCGTCAATCCCCACCTGACGGTCGACTTCGACCTCGACGAGCGAAGCGTCGTCGTCGACGCCGGTGCATACGTCGGCGCCTGGACAGCAGCGATGACCCAACGCTCCGGCTCATCCGTCTACGCATTCGAACCGAACCCCAAGGCCTTCGCCCGACTCAACGCGCGGGTCACCGCATTGCCGAACGTGCAGGTCTACGAATGCGGACTCGGCGCACGCGACGAGAAGCAGACACTCACCCTGCAGGGTCCCGGCTCTACCGTCTACGCAACCTCGTCGATGCACGACGCCGCAATCGTCGAGATTCGAGACGTCGCAGCCGTTCTCGACGAGCTCGGCATCGCCCACGTCGACCTGCTGAAGCTGAACATCGAAGGCGGCGAGTACGACGTTCTGCAGCGCCTCATCGACACCGGCTGGTCAGAACGCATCAACGTGATCCTGGTGCAGTTCCACGAATGGGTGCCCCACGCACACCGTCGTCGCCGCGCCCTGCGCCGCTCCCTACGCCAGACCCACTCGCAACTCTGGCGCTACCCGTGGATATGGGAAGCCTGGCATCGACCTCTTCCGCTGGGACCGCCCGGTCAGGCTTCTGCGCGAGGTTCGACGCGAAAGACGGGATAACGGTCGGCAACGGCTGCGAGCTCAGCTATCGGAGCATGGCGACTCACAGGGATGGGGGGCCGCCCGCCAGGCACCTTTTCGAGGTTGCGACTGATGATCGGTCGGCGCGCGGCGGCAGCGACTCGAGCTGGTCAAAGCCCGCCGTCGTGTGCGTGGCGACGGTCGCTTCATGCTCGTCGAAGCCCGAACGCGAGAGCGCGTCGCATGCAACGACCTGCTGAACGGCTACGGGCTCACGCTCGCCCGACGTCGAAGCCGCACTTGACGAACTCGAACGCAACCGCGCGGCCGATGCGCCCTCGGTTGCGGGCCCACTATTCGACGGCTCCCGGCACGGTCTCTCGGAAATACACGCGCGCGCGGTACACGGTGTCGCCGCCGGAGATGAATTGCGGGACAACATGCTCCGAGCGACGCCACGGCAGCCCGGCACTGGGTATTACCTGAACGCAACTCCGCTGAGCCGAGAGGGCGTCGAATCGATGGATCTTCAGGCCCCTGACGAAGAGAGCATGGTGAGAGGTGCGGTCGCGGACCTCGACCACCGGTTCGCGTCCCTCGACCGGTCACGAATCGAGGCAACGGTGCGGCGGCTCGTGCACGACTGGTTCATCAGCGCACGCATCAAGACGTTTGTCGGCATCATCGCGGAGCGGTATGCCCGGTCAGAGCTCGAGCCGCTCGAGGTAGCCGCACGTGGCCGTGACGCTTAGGAGATCGTCTCCTCCGGGATGACCTCGATCGTACGCCGCACGACTGTTCACCCACTTCACGATGCGCACACTGCGTCGTAGAACGACGCGTGGTCGACGAACGCGTCGGTTGCCTGCTCGCCGCGCTCGCTCGTGTAGGTGAGAGTGCGGAGCGCGGCACCGAGCGGGACGTCGGGGTAGCGGGAGTTGATCGTGGCCACCTGCTCGCCGGCCTCGGGCGCGAACGCGTTGACGAATACGAGCCCGACGACGCCATGCGCGTCGCCGCCGGCCTGGGTGATGACCGCTCCGCCGTACGAGTGGGCGACGAGGACGGTCGGACGAACGAGATTGTCGACGAAGCCGGTGAGGTACGCGGCGTCGGCACCGATTCCCCGCAGCGGGTTCGGCGGCGCGAGAACGTCGACACCGGCGGCATCGAGTTCGGCGATGACCCCGTTCCTCGACGCGTCGGCAAACGCGCCGTGAACCAGTACGACGGTCGGGCTGGTCGTGTTCATGTTCTGGTTCCTCTCGACGATCAGCCGCTCTCTTCGGCCGCCGATTCAGCATGCCGATTCACGTCGCCCGTCGAACCGTGTGAGTCCCTGGTCTGCGCCCTGCCGCGGTGATTGCCGAGGCCGGTCCGCGCTCCGATCGGCTCTGACTATGGAGCGATGTCAGCGCGGCGACGTAGATCTCCGAGAACATGGACCCGACCAGGGACGTTCACGTCCGGTGGGTACGTCACCCAGGTGTCAGCCATCGGGCCGCTCGCGGCATGGTGGCCCTCGACGGAGGGCCGACGAATGTCGCACTCGCCAACAGCTTCATCGTCATCAATGGTGGCGGAGGCCCGACCGACGACAAGCCGGAGGTCACGCTGGAAGCGCCCCGCGACGGCAACCGGGTCAGCAGCTTCCTCAACATTCGGGTCGCCGACATGCACGCCGTGTACGCCGAATGGAGCGCCCGCGGTGCTCAATTCCTGACGCCGCCGAAGCAACACCGGTATGAAATCCGCTGCTACATCCGCGACCCAGACGGGCATCTGATCGAGGTCGGACAAACCACCGACCGGTCAGGAGACTGGTCGCCGTGGCTACCGTCCTCCCCGGTGTCGTGAAGACAGCGATGATCCGCGGTCGAGGATCCACTGTGGTCGATTGCTCGCGCAGTTGTAGGCACGTTCGACTCGATATGCCTCTTCACGTTCCGATCACGATCTGAAAGGACAGCACATGGCGGGCACGGAGATCTCGCTGCCACCCGAAATCGAGGCGCGACTCCCCTCGGTAAAGCGGGACTGCGACTCGATGATGTCGTCGCGTTGAGGCCGCGTCGGCCAGGTAACGCTTCGTGGAGGCGGTCCACAGAGCGAGGGAGTGGGCGCTCGGGTGTGCAACAAAGCCCTGCGGGAGTTTTGGGGGACCACCGAGCGGCCCTATTCCTCGCTTGCTCATCGTGTGTCGCTCACCATCGCCACGCCAGGGTCCAAAGTCCTTTCGCATGTGGTTCGAACGGATGACCGACGGCCCTGCCGGTTTCCGCCGCAACAGCGGATGCTCGTAGCAATGGTCGATGGTGAAAGGGTACCGAATGCAGGTGTTCACTGACACGTTCGTGCCTGTCGATGTAGGCGAGTGGTAGTTCGGGTCGCACCTGTGTCCCGCGTGCGATGCTCGTGCGTTGCATCTCGTCGTGAATCTGGGTCCGGCGCGATGGCGTTGCGGGAACTGCGGACGATGTTGGACGCCCGCTCACGGTTACCTCGAACGTCTTGACCCGTGGACCTGTGCCGGATGTGCGAGCAACAGCCGTGACTGCATTGCCCTCCTCCAGTACGACCTGCCCCACCGCTCGATACGAACACCCAACCACGCACGATGAATTTTCGGAGGGAGCCACCGAAGAGGGCTGCGAGGTCGCCGCGAAGATCACGCGCGCACGAGAGCGCGTTGCAGTCCAAGCAGACTGCACTCCCGATCAGGCATTGGTGCTCATGCGAGAACACGCCCGAACGACCCGCCATCGCGTTGCCGATATCGCCGACGCCGTCCTCGCGCATCGCATCTGGTTCAGTGTCTAACACTCGAAAGATCGTCGGCGCCCGCACCGGGTCGCACGATGCCGCGGCCGCACACTGACGGCGGCTTGCCGACAAGATCGTGAGGTCGGCGCAGAGTTCCCGCGGGCGCGACCACTCAGTCGTCCTCTACGTAGACGCACGCGACCGGACACTCTTCGGCTGCTTCTATCACCGATGCTTCGAGCCGAGTTGGTACCGAGAGGACGCCCGCTTCACCGCCGGCAAGGAGTCGGTCCCCGTCTTGCACGTACGCGATGTCTCCGTCAGCGAGCACGAACACGTCGGGACAGATCTCCGCGCAGATGCCGTTCCCGACGCAAGCCTTCTGATCGATCCAAACTCGCATGATCCCTTCTTTCAAGATGATGGACGATGAGTGGACTTGACGCGGAGCCTCAGTGGTCGCCTTCCGCGACGGGCACGAGGAACGCGTCGATGCCTCCCGCGGGATGCAACGTCCCGTCGTCGGCAATGACGATTCCGGCAGCGCCGGATTCAGCGATCAGTGCCGCGCCTTGAACGGGGCCCGCGAGGAACGCCCCCTTCGCGAGCACCTCGGCCCGCCAACCTTGCGCGGCGACGACGGTGACGCCCGCGACGCCGTTGGCCGTTGATCTCCCGGTGCGCGGATCGATGATGTGATGTCGCAGCCGGCCGTCGGGCCCCACCCAGGTGCGCTTGGTGCGCCAGCTCGACGCGATGGCGCCGGATGCGATGCAGAGATTTCCGATCACACGCTGCGGGTCGAGCGGGTCGACGATCGCGACGCCCCATGAACTCCCCTCGGGCGTCTCGCCCGCGTCG
>CAZLEC010000033.1:0-15272 GCA_964558245.1 uncultured Burkholderiales bacterium
ACTGCATGAGCACGATGCGCCTGGGCGGCACCGTGATCGTGATGGAGCAGTTCGATCCGCAAGCCGCGCTCGCGTGCATCGAGAAGTACCACGTGACGCACAGCCAGTGGGTGCCCACGATGTTCGTGAAGATGCTCAAGCTCCCCGAGGCCGAGCGCACGAAGCACGACCTGTCGTCGCAGAAGGTCGCGATCCACGCGGCCGCGCCCTGCTCGGTCGAGGTGAAGCGCAAGATGATCGAGTGGTGGGGGCCGATCATCGACGAGTACTACGCGGCGACCGAAGGCATGGGCGCGACGTTCATCAACAGCGCCGACTGGCTCGCGCACCCCGGCTCGGTCGGCAAGTCGATGCTCGCGGGCATCCGCATCCTCGACGACGACGGCAACGAGCAACCGGTCGGTGAGGTCGGCACGGTCTGGTTCGAGCCGCCGCCCAACCGGCCCGGGTTCGAATACCACAAGGACGAGGAGAAGACCCGCGACTCGTTCAACGCGAAGGGCTGGTCGACCGTCGGCGACATGGGCTACCTCGACGCCGACGGCTATCTCTACCTCACCGACCGGCGCACGTTCATGATCGTGTCCGGAGGCGTGAACATCTACCCGCAAGAAGCGGAGAACGTGCTCATCGACCACCCCAAGGTCTACGACGTCGCGGTGTTCGGCATCCCCGATCCGGAGATGGGCGAGCGCGTTCACGGCGTCGTGCAGCCCACGAATTGGGACGAAGCGGGTCCTGATCTCGAACGCGAGCTCCTCGATTTCGTGCAGTCGCAGCTTGCGCACTACAAGTGCCCGAAAGCGATCGATTTCGAGCGTGAGCTGCCTCGGGAACAGACCGGAAAGCTCTACAAGCGACTGCTCCGTGATCGCTACTGGGGCGACAAGACGTCGCGCATCGTCTAGCTGTGAGTGTCGAGCCCGGCCGGCTGCTGGCGAGCGGACGAGACGGCGACATCTTCGAGTTCGGTTCCGGACTCGTGCTCCGGCGCGCGAAGAGCGGGCGCGTGATCGAACGCGAAGCCCACACGATGGCGTATGCGCACGCGCACGGATTCCCCTGCCCGACCGTGCACGACGTGCGCGCGGGCGGAACCGAGATCGTCATGGAGCGGATCGACGGTCCGATGATGATGGACGTGATGTTCCGGAAGCCCTGGTTGATGGCGCATTACGCGCGCATGCTCGCCGACCTGCACGACCGTTTGCACGTGATTCCCGCGCCCGACTTCCTGCCCGAGCTCGACGGCGGCGACCGGCTCGTGCACCTCGACCTGCATCCGATGAACGTGATGATCTCCGCGAACGGCCCGATCGTGATCGATTGGCCGAACGCCTCGCGCGGTTACGGGTTGACCGACGTCGCGGTCACGATCGTGTTGTTGACGTGCCCCGACGTTCCCGGAACGCGCGCGCTCAACGTCGCCGCCAAACCCGCACGCGCGTTCCTCGCGCGCACATTCGCGGCGCGCTACAGAGGCCGCGCGCTCGACGAGCGAATCGCGTGGGCGGCGCCACTCAAGACGCTCGATACCAACTTGTCCGATACAGAGAAAACGTCCTGCCTACGTCTGGGCGAGCGAGCACGCGCCCGCGTCGCGTAGTCGCGACATTCCATGCCCACTCCAGGCAGTGGGCACCGGGATGACGGGTCCCCCCGGTCCCGTCATCCCGTGCACCACCCTCCGTGCCTGGCCGCTTGCCGTTTCCGGCGGCTGGCCGGCGCGGTGTTCTCCCCGCCTCCGCAGCGAGGACGGTAGACCCGCGCGCGCAAGGCGGTCAACCGTTCACCGCAGAAAAGTCACTCTGGGTAGCCCGCGCGTCGTGCCGTGGGGGAGATACCTTCACCTCCGAATGGCATCGAGCAGCCGCGAGCCCCACCCCGCAGTCGACCGCGGCGAGCTGGCGGCGCGGATCTACGACGCCTCGCACCTCACGGGAACGTTCACACTGCGCTCCGGCGTGGTGAGCAACGAGTACTTCGACAAGTACCTGTTCGAGGCCGAGCCCGCGCTCCTCATCGACATCGCCACCGCGTGCCTCCCATTGGTGCCGGCCGGGATCGACGCCCTGGCCGGTCTGGAGCTCGGCGGGATCCCGCTCGCCACGGTGATGTCGCAACTGAGCGGCCTCCCGACCCGCTTCGTCCGCAAGCAGGCCAAGACCTACGGAACGTGCCGGCTCGCCGAAGGCGGCGAGCTCGACGGCGAACGGCTCTGCATCGTCGAGGACGTCGTGACCTCGGGCGGGGCGATTCTCGACGCGGCACTCGAGCTACGCGCCGCGGGCGCCGTGCTCGGTCCCGTCGTGTGCGTGATCGACCGCGAGTCGGGCGGCACCGAGAACCTGGCCGCCGACGGCCTCGAGCTCCGTGCCCTCTTCCCGATGCACGAGCTCACCCCGGGCGCGGCGCGGTAGTCGTCGCACCGCAGGCCGAGAGGAGCGCCCGCTCGGCCTTCAGCTCGGCCGGGTCGGGCCGGGCACGCGTACTCAGCCGGTCGGCGCCGAAACGCGGGCCCATGCGCCCGACCACGCACGCCGCCGCCTTCGGCGAGATCCCGGCCCCAACGAGATGGCGCTGCAACGCGCCCGCGTCGTAGCCGCTCACCGCACAGCCCGATGCCAGGGATGCGCTGAGTACGATCATTGCGGCGCGCAGATGGACCTTCACGACCGGAAATGTACGCCCGAGGCGCACGTGACAACCGTCGAACCCCCCGCAGAGCATCAACTCCCGGAAGGCGCCCACACCGCGCGATCGATCGTGGTCGTGAACACCGGCGACGGCAAAGGCAAGTCGACCGCCGCCTTCGGCATCGTCATGCGGGCGATCGCTCGCGACTGGCGGGTCGCGGTCGTGCAGTTCTTGAAGTCGGGCGAGTGGCACGTGGGTGAGGAGGACGTCGCCCGGCGGCTCGGCGTCGACTGGTTGGCCCTCGGAACCGGCTTCACGTGGGACTCCGAGAATCTCACCGAGGACGAAGCGGTCGCGCAGGAAGCATGGGCGCGAGCCAAGGCGATCATCCAAGCCGGCGAGCACCGGCTCGTCGTGCTCGACGAGATCACGTACCCGATGATGGGCGGATGGATCGACACCGACGACGTCGTCGAGACGATCCGGAACCGGCCGCCGCAAGTCAGCGTGGTGGCGACGGGCCGCGACGCACCGGCCGCGCTGATCGACGTCGCCGACACCGTCACCGAGATGCACAAGGTCAAGCACGCCTACGACGCCGGCATCCTTGCCAAGAAGGGCATCGACTACTAACCGGCCGCGGGCCGCGCGAACGGAGAGCACATGACGTGTCCCAACTGCGGGGCCGCCGTCGCCGAGAACCGTCGATTCTGCGGCAAGTGCGGAACGGCCGTGACGCCCGCGCCCGCGACGGCCGAGACCGCGGCCACGCAACCGCTACCGCTACCGCCACCGCCACCGCCCGGGGCGGGCGCGCCGAGTCCGTGGGGCCCTCCCGCCGGCCCACCGGCCCAGTGGGGCCCGCCTCCGTCGTCGCCGCCTCCGCCGGCCGCCGGTTCCCCCGACCCGTTCGCGCCGCCGCAGCTGACGCCACCGCCCGACCAGAACCCCTGGGCCGCCTACGGTGCGCCGCCCCCGCAATACCCGCCGCCGTACGGAGGCGGCTACCCCGGCGCGCCCGGCGCCTGGCCGGGCTACGGATACGCGCCGCCGCGGACGAACGGCATGGCCGTCGCCAGCCTCGTGCTCGGCTTGGTGGGCTGGGCGTTCTGCGGGATCGGATCCGTGATCGCGATCGT
Source organism: uncultured Burkholderiales bacterium (assembly GCA_964558245.1). GTDB lineage: Bacteria > Actinomycetota > Acidimicrobiia > IMCC26256 > PALSA-610 > JBBQER01. Next base: position 3,777 of record CAZLEC010000033.1, read on the forward strand.
GTTCGGGTTCGTCGCCCGCCACCAGATCAACCAGTCGAACGGTCAGCAGACCGGCACGGGCATGGCCACGGCCGGCATCGTGCTCGGCTTCGTCGCGTCGGCGTTCTGGATCCTGATCTTCATCGTGTCGCTGGCGAGCAACTCGAACTGACCGCCGGGCCGCCGGTCGCCCCGCTTCAGAATCTCGGCCGGCGCCGCCGATACCAAATCACGATTGGGCCGCGGGGGAAGCCAAGGTGGCGATGCAGACCCAACCAGAGCAGCTCGCCGAACCCGTTCGCGGGCACGATGCGCGCGCCGAGATCGAGCGCCTGATGACCGAGCTGCACCGCCTCGTGTCCCACAGCGCCCGCTCGGGGCGCGACGCGGTGAACGAAGCACTCCCGACCGCGGCCAAGCTGCAGGTCGTCACCGCGAACGTCGACGCCTGCAACCCGTCACGGCAGCCGGGTCTCGCGAACGACCTGGTGACGTTGGCCGACCAGCAGGCGCGCACGCGGCGCGACGCGACGGAACGCATCCTCGTGTACACCTCGGACGCGACCATGCGCCGCCTCACCACCCCCGAACCGGCGTGAGCCAGGGTTCTCACAGACCCGCAGCTCACGCCGGAATGAAGGAGCCGCGTCGGTATCGCTAACGTCGGCGCCCATGTCTCACAACGCTGCTCCGCTGGCCGGCCTGCGAGTCGTCGAAGTCTCGATGCTCGGGCCGGGCGCGCTCACCACGAACCTCGCCGATCTCGGTGCCGACGTCATCAAGGTCGAGCCGCCGCAAGGCGACTACGGGCGCCAGATGACGTGGCCGATCGTGAACGGCGTCTCGTTGCTGTTCCTCCACATCAGCCGGGGCAAGCGCAGCATCGTGCTCGACCTGCGCACCGACGCCGGGCGCGAGGCGTTCCTCGAGTTGGCGCGCGATGCCGACGCGGTCGTGGAAGCCATGCGTCCGGGCGGACTCGAACGCCGGGGCCTGGGGTTCGAGGCCCTGCGCGCGGTGAACCCCAAGATCGTGTTCGTGACGATCTCGGGCTACGGCATGACCGGCCCTTACCGCGACATGCCGAGCCACGGCATCGCCTACGACGTCTGGGCGGGGATCGTGGCGCCCAAGGTCGACGAGAACGGCGACGCGTACATGCCCGAGCACGTGTCGATCGGCATCAACGCGGGGCCGGTGTTCGGCGCGCTGGGGCTCCTGGCCGGCGTGCTGCGCGCCCGCGAGACCGGCGAGGGCTGCCAGCTCGAGATCGCGCAGTCCGACGCGGCCGCGGCCATCGACTGGCTCCGGAGCGAGACGTACAAGGCCTACGAACGGCCCGAGTCGGAAGTCACCGGCAACGCCGCCGACAACTACGAGCGCCGCGCGCCCGGCACCGCGGGCATGGAGTCGGGAGTGCGCTACCAGTTCTACGCGACCACCGACGGGTACGTCCTGTTCATGGCGTCGGAGCGCGAGTTCTGGAAGAACTTCTGCGAAGGAGTGGGCCGGCCCGAGCTGTTCGAGAAGTGGCCCGGCGCGCAGTACGGCGATCACGCGCGCGGCAACACCGAGCTCCGCGCGATCTTGCGCGAGATCTTCGCATCGCGATCGTCGGCCGAGTGGCTCGAGTTCGGCATGGAGCACAACACGCCGATCGCGCCGTCGAACACGCCGAAGACGCTCGGCGCCGACCCGCAGTTCCGCGACCGCATGCCGTGGATCCCGGCGGCGAGTGTGGGCGCCGACATGCTGCCCACGCCGATCAAGTTCGTCGGCGAGACGCTGCCGGAGCCCACGATGGCACCGACGGTGGGCCAGCACACGGAGTCGGTGTTGCACGACGTGCTCGGCTGGGACGACGACCGCATCGCCGCCGCGCGCGCAGCCGGCGCCTTCGGCGCCACGACCTGAAGGTCGCGAGATCGCTTCGACCTAATCGAGACCTTTGACGACAACCGGTGCCGTCGAGCGCGTCGTGGTGGTGCCGTTTCCAAGCTGACCGAACGTGTTCTGGCCCCAGCACCTGACGGTGCCGTCGGCCGACACGGCGCACGAGTGCTCACTGCCGGCCGCGATCGCGACGGCGTGTGCGACTCCTCTCACGGCGACCGGTCGCGTCCGGACGGCTCTCGTGCCGTCGCCGAGCTGGCCGTTGTCGTTCGCGCCCCAACACTTGACGGTCGCGTTGGTCAGCAGGGCGCACCAGTGTGCGTTGCCGGCTGCGATGGCGACCACGTTCTGTAGCGCGGCAGTGCCGGCTGTGTTCTTCACGATGGTCGGATGGGCGCCCCAGCACTGGACGGTGCGGTTGCTCATACGCGCGCAAGTGCGCGTCGCGAGTGCACCGGTGTAGGTCTGAACGACGCCGGTCAGCGGCGCGGCATTCGTGTGGTTCCTCACGACGACGGGCAGCTTGCTGCACGCGACCGACGGCCCGCCGAGGTCACAGATCTGGGGACCGGTCGCGGTTCCGATGCCGAGTTGCGCGTCCTCGTTGTCGCCCCAGCAGTCGACCGTGCCGTTCGCGAAGCTCGCGCACGTGTCCGAGCCGTTCACGCTGATACCGGTGACTCCGGTCAACGGCCCCGTACCCGCGCGGTTCTCGACAGTGATCGGCAACCAGCTGCACGCGAAGTCGAGCCCGGTGTCGCAGGCGTTGGGGCCGAAGTTGTTGCCGATCCCGAGCTGGCCGACGTAGTTGTCGCCCCAGCAGCGGGCCGTGCGGTCCACGAGCACCGCGCACGTCTGACCGCCGCCGGTCACCAGGCGCGCGATGCCGGTGAGCGGCCCGGTCCCCGAGGGGTTCTCGACGGTCACCGGCAACATGATGCACGTCGGGAAGCCGGAGTCGGGCGGGCATTGGTCGGCGAGGACGCTCGAGCCGGCTCCGAGGGCACCGTCGGCGCTCTCGCCCCAGCACTGCGCGGTGCCGTCTCTCATGCGCGCGCACGCGTCGCCGCCACCGATCACGATCTGGGCGATCCCCGTCAACGGTCCCGTGCCCGCCGCGTTCTCGACGGTGACCGGAACGGCACTCCCGTTCAAGGTGCCGTTGCCGAGCTGCCCGTCGGAGTTGTCGCCCCAGCACTTCGCCGTTCCGTCGGCCAGGACCGCGCACGTGTCGGGACCGCCGGCGGCGATCGTCGGAACACCAATCGACGCGGCGCCACTCACCGCGATTGCACCCGAGGGCGCAACCGCCCACCAGAGCGCGACCACCGCGAGCAAGGCGAAGCCGATCCGTCGCACCACATGCCCCCAAGTGCCGGCGCACAGTTTCCCACCGGATGCCCGGCGGATCAACGCGGCGCCGAGCAACTGAGTTGCAAACGAGACCGCGGCGATCGCCGAGCGCTCGCTCCCCTGGCCGGGGCTCGAGCAATCGTCATCTGGTGCGCGAGGGGGGACTTGAACCCCCACGCCCTTGCGGGCACAGGAACCTGAATCCTGCGCGTCTGCCAATTCCGCCACTCGCGCGTGAGCGGACGAGGCTAGCTCATGGGCACCGATTACGATCGATCGCAATGGGACTCCAGCGGTTCGAGCGCAGGCTCGAACGGCTTGTCGAGGGTGGGTTCGGCAAGGCGTTCCGCAGCGGCCTACAACCCGTCGAGATCGGCCATCGGCTCGTCCGCGAGCTCGACGCCGGTCGCACGCTCGGCGTGCGCGGCACCGTCGTACCGAATCACTTCGTCGTGCACGTGTCCGAAGCCGACCTCGAGCGTTTCGAGGGTTTCCACGAGGCCCTCGTGACCGAGCTCGCCGACACCGTGCGTGAGAGTGCCCGCGAGTCGCATTACCACTTCGTCGGGCCGGTAGAAGTGACGGTGGTCGGCGACCCGAGCGCCGGCATCGGCGATCTCGACGTGGAAGCCACGATCGTCGCCGGCGCCGAGGGCCCGGGCGCCACGCTGGTGCTGCCCGACGGCCGCCGCGTCGCGCTCGGCGACGAGCCCGTGCGCGTCGGGCGCCTCCCCGACTGTGCCATCCCGCTCTCCGACTCGCAGGTCTCGCGCCATCACGCCGAGTTCCGGCGGGCCGACCAGGGCTACGAGGTCGTCGACCTGAAGTCGCTCAACGGCACCGAGGTCAACGGGGTCAAGGTGCAACAGCACACGCTCGCCGACGGCGACGTGATCAGCGTGGGTGAAACCGCGATCCGCTACGAGGAGTCGTAACGGTCGGTGTCGGAGCCCATTCTCACCTTCTTGAAGTTCTGCCTGCTCGCGGTGCTGTACCTGTTCTTGGCGCGGGTCGTCTGGATCGTCGCCCGCGAGCTGCGCGGCACGCCCGCGCCCGCGCCGGCTCGCGTCACGTCCGAACCGGCCGCCGCGCCGGCACGCGGCGGTCGCGGTCGGAAGCCCTGGCGGCTGGTGCTGGTCGAGCCGCCGGCCGAAGCAGGTTCGGTGTTCGCGATCGACGGTGAGGCCACGCTCGGCCGCGGCGGTGGCTGCACCGTGCCGCTCGCGTTCGACACCTTCGTCTCGCAGGTGCACGCGCGCGCGATCGACCGCGACGGCATCCTGTGGGTCGAGGATCTCGGGTCGCGCAACGGCACCTTCGTGAACGGCGAGCAGGTACACGAGGCCACGCGGGTCGCGAAGGGTGCGCGCGTGCAAGTCGGCGAGACCGTGCTCGAGGTCGATCGATGAAGCTGGCGGCCGGATCCTCGACGCACACCGGGCTCGTTCGGGGCAACAACGAAGACTCCTACCTCGTCGACGACGTGCACGTGCTCTACGCGATCGCCGACGGCATGGGCGGGCACCGAGGCGGCGAGGTCGCGAGCCGCACGGCCATCGAAGCGCTTCGCGCGGCGGTGGCGGCGGGTCAGTCCGTGCAAGAAGCCATCGTGAAGGCCAACACCGCGGTGATCGAGCGCGCCGAGGGTGACCCCGACCTCACCGGGATGGGCACGACACTGACGGCGGTCGTCGTCGCGGGCGGCCGGCAGCTGTTGATCGGTCACGTCGGCGATTCGAGGGCCTACGTCCTGCACGACGGCACGCTGCGCCGCATCACCGACGATCACAGCCTCGTGGAGGAGTTGGTGCGCGAAGGCCGGCTCACACCCGAGCAGGCCGAGTCGCATCCGCAACGCGCCATCGTCACGCGCGCGCTGGGTGTCGACACCGAAGTGGACGTCGACCTCTACACGCTCCCCGTCGAGGCGGGCGACCGCGTCCTGCTCTGCTCCGACGGGCTCACCACGATGGTTCGCGAACGCGACGTCGAGCGCCTCGCGCGTAGTGAAACCGACCCGCAACGCGCGGCCGAAGTTCTCGTCGACGCCGCCAACCGCGCCGGCGGCGAGGACAACACAAGTGTCGTCGTGATCGACGTGCTCGAAGTCGATCCCGCCTCCGCGCCCGATCCCGACCAACTCGTCGCGCCACCCGAGCCGCGCCGCACCATGGCTCCCGCGCCCGATCCGCCCGCGCCCGCACCGCCTCGGGTGCACCGAAGCTTCGGGGCGCGCGTGCGCAGCGCGCTGATCCTGTTCCTCCCCCTCGTCGTGATCCTCGGGCTCGCGACCGGCGGCGTCGCCTGGTACGCGCGCCGCTCCTATTACGTCGGCTTCGCGCGGCATCGTGTCGTCATCTACAAGGGCGTGCCCGGCGGCGTGCTCGGATGGAACCCCACGATCGACGAGTCGACGCCGCTCACCGACTCCCAGCTCTCCCAAGTCGATCACGATCGGGTCTCCGCGGGCACGGCCCGCGGATCGCTCTCCGACGCCGAAGATTTCATCGTCACGCTCGAGTCGCACGTCGCCGCGACCTCCACCACGACGACGACCACCACCGCGCCGAAACCCCGGCCCAAGCCCACCACGAAGCCGACGACGAAGAAGACGCCGAAGTCCTCGCACCCGACGGTAACCACGGCTCGATGACCGCGGTTTCGCGCTGAACATGGCACTCGCCCCGATCGCCCGCCAACGCCGCAGCGCCGAGCTCTCGCTCGGCCTGCTGGTCGTGATCATCGCGGTCGGCGGCTACATCCTCGTCGCGCTCGCGAACGGTCCGGCCCTGCCGCCCGGCCTGTCCGCACTGCTCGCGTGGGTGTTCGGTCTCTATCTCGTCGCGCATCTCGCGATCCGCCGCTTCACCCCGAACGCGGACGCGACGCTCCTCCCCCTCGCCGCGCTCCTCAACGGCATCGGCTTCGTCACGATCGCGCGGCTCGACCAGGCCGCGACGCGACCCACCCACCTGGCCCGAGTGCAGTCACTCTGGGTCGCGATCGGCATCGGCGTGTTCGTGCTCACGCTCGCCTTCGTGCGCGACGTGCGCGTGTTCGAGCGGTACCGCTACACCGTCGCCGCGATCGGCCTGGGCGCGCTGCTGCTCCCGCTCGCACCGTCGATCGGCCGCACCATCAACGGCGGGCGCTTGTGGGTCGCGATCGGCTCCCTCACGTTCGAACCGAGCGAGATCGCCAAGGTCCTCCTCGTGGCGTTCTTCGCCGCGTATCTCGTCGACAAGCGCGAGCTCCTCACGCAGGGCCGCGTTCGCGTCGGGCGTCACTACCTGCCCTCACCGCGCGACCTCGGCCCGTTGCTCCTGGCGTGGGGCATCGCGCTCATGGTGCTCGGGTACGAGCAGGACGTCGGCACGTCGCTGCTCTTCTTCGGCGTGTTCGCCGCGATGCTCTACATCGCGACCCGCCGCGGCTGGTACCTCGTCGGAACGTTCGTGCTCCTCGCGATCGGATCGGTCTTCGCGTATCACGCGTTCGGCCACGTGCAGGTACGCGTCGAGACGTGGCTGAACCCGTGGAAGACCCGCCAGGGCACCGGCTACCAGATCATCCAGGCGCAGTACGCGTTCGGCTCCGGCGGCATCGGCGGCACCGGGTTGGGGCTCGGCAGCCCCAACCTCGTCCCGAACGCGGCCACCGACTTCGTGATGGCCGCGATCGGCGAGGAGCTCGGCCTCGTCGGCACGATCGGCATCATCGCCGCGTTCATGCTCCTCGTCGGCAGCGCCTTCCGCATCGCGGCCGACGCGACCCGCCCCTTCGCCAAGCTCTTCGCGGCCGGCATCGCGACGATCCTCGGCTTCCAGACGTTCCTCATCGTCGGCGGGGTCACGCGCGTGATCCCTCTCACCGGGATCACGCTGCCGTTCGTCTCCTACGGCGGTTCCTCGCTCGTCGCCAACTTCGCCCTGCTCGCGATCCTGTTGCGCATCTCCGACGACACCGCGCGCGTAGCCGCGCCCGCACAGTGAACATCGGCATCCGGCGCGTCGGCGCCGCGATCATGGTGCTGTTCATCGGCCTCGTCGCGCAGCTCACGTACCTCCAGGTCGTGCACAGCTCGAAGCTCGCCGACGACCCGCACAACACGCGCCAGTTCCTCAAGGTCATCCGCCAGCCGCGCGGCCCGATCGTGACCGCCGACGGGACGGTGCTCGCCCAGTCGGTCCCCACCGACGACGAGTTTCGCTACCAACGCGTCTACACGCCGGCCACCGCTTCGCTCTTCTCGCAGGTGGTCGGATACCAGTCGATCCAGTTCGGCTCGGTCGGAGTCGAGGCGAGCGAATCATCCGAGCTGGCCGGCCTCGACCCCCGCCTCGCGGTGCACGGAATCCGCCAGATCATCGCGGGTCAACCCGTGACGGGAACGGTCGTGTTGACCATGTCGAACAAGGCGCAGGCCGCGGCCGCGGCCGCCCTCAACGGCCGCCGAGGATCGGTCGTCGTGCTCGACGTGCACACCGGTGGCATCGTCGCGATGTACTCGAACCCGACCTTCGACCCGAAGCCGCTCGCGTCGCACAACGTGAAGGAAGCGCAGCTCGCGCTCGCGCTGCTGACCGCCGCCACCGATCAACCGCTGCTGGCGCGCGCGTGGCGGGAGATCTACCCGCCGGGATCGACGTTCAAGACCGTCACCGCCGCGACCGCGCTCGACTACGGCGTCGATCTGACCAAGAAGTTCCCGAACCTGAAGGAGCTCGCGCTCCCGCTCACGACCAACACGTTGGAGAACTTCGGCGGCGAACACTGTGGCGGGTCGCTCGAGGACGGCTACGTGCTTTCGTGCAACACGATCTACGGGCAGGTCGGGCTCGATCTCGGCGACCGGCTCGCGACCGGCATCGAGCAGTTCGGCGTGAACACCAAGGCGCCGCCCTCGGATCTCAACCCGAGTGTCGTGCGCAGCATCGGCCCCGACCAGGGAACGTTCAGGGTCGACGCGCCGCTGTTCGCCCAGGCCGCGATCGGCCAGGGGCCGGTTGCGGTCACGCCGCTCGAGATGGCACTCGTCGCGGAGTCGGTGGCAACGGGCGGCGTGATGCTCCGTCCCTATGTGGTCGACCGGATCGAGGACCCGACCGGCCGGGTCGTGCTCCAGACCGCGCCCAAGGTGTGGCGCCGGGCGATGACTCCCGCGACCGCAGCCACGCTCACGCAGTACATGATCCAGGTCGTGCAGCGCGGCACCGGAACTGCGGCGCAGATACCGGGCGTGCAGGTCGCCGGCAAGACGGGCACTGCGGAAACGGGCACGAACGCCCCCCCGCACGCCTGGTTCATCGCATTCGCTCCGGCCGAAAACCCACAGTACGCAGTGGCGGTCCTGGTCGAGAACGGTGGCACCTCGGGAGCCGACGCCGAGGCCACCGGCGGCCGGGTCGCCGCGCCGGTAGCGGCGCAAGTGCTGCGCGCGTTGTTGGGGACGTAACCGAATGCAGCCGCGCGCGAGTCGGAGCCCGCAACCCCTCAAAACGATCAAGGACAGATAGGGTTTCGCCACGATGTCGCTGGTCGGCCAGGTGTTTTCGAACCGATATCGGATCGAGCGCGAGATCGCGCAGGGCGGCATGGCCGAGGTGTACCTGGCGCGCGATCAGTCGCTCGATCGCCTGGTCGCGCTGAAGGCGCTCTTCCCCGAATACGCCCGCGAGCCCTCGTTCGTCGAGCGGTTCCGGCGGGAGGCCCAGGCCGCCGCCAACTTGAACCATCCCAACATCGTCGCCATCTACGACTGGGGCCAGGAGTCGGGCACCTACTTCATCGTGATGGAGTACGTGGAGGGTCGCTCCCTGCGCGACCTGATCCGCAACGACGGGCCGCTCGACCCCGGCCAGGCCGCCGACATCACCGCGGAGATCGCGTCGGCGCTCGCGTTCGCGCATCGCAGCGGCGTGGTGCACCGCGACGTGAAGCCCGGCAACGTGTTGCTCACGCAATCGGGAACGGTGAAGGTCACCGATTTCGGCATCGCGCGCGCCGGCACCAGCGACGGACTCACCCAGACCGGATCGGTCATGGGTACCGCCACATACTTCTCCCCGGAGCAGGCCCAAGGGCTCGCGGTCGACGGTCGCAGCGACGTGTACTCCGTGGGAGTCGTGCTCTACGAGCTGGTGTGCGGGGTGCCGCCGTTCGTGGCCGACTCGCCGGTGAGCGTCGCGTACAAGCACGTGCGCGAGGAGCCGGTCCCGCCGTCGCGCCGCAACCCCGACGTGCCTCCCGCGCTCGAGCAGATCATCATGAGCGCGCTCGCCAAGGACCCCGAACACCGCTATCAGAGCGCCGACGACCTACGCGCCGACCTCCTGCGCTTCCGGCGCGGCCGCCCGCTCTCCGCGGCGCCGGTCACCGCGATCGTCGCCGAAGTGCCGACCATGGCCGTCGCCAACGCGGGGATGGGTGCGTACGCGTCCACGGCCACGGTTGCGACCCCGCGCGTCGCCGCCGACTCGACCGCCGTCTACAACCAAACGCCGCGCCGGCAGCGGCACCCGGCCGCGTACACGATCCTCACGTTGCTGGTGCTGGCCGCAGTCGTGGGCGGCATCCTCTACGCGACCACCAAGCTCGGCGGCAACCAGGTGCGGGTCACCGTGCCCGACGTCGTCGGCAAGACCGAGGCGGCCGCGATCCAGGAGCTCGCGGGGCAGCACTTGATCCCCGTGACCAAGCCCGTGTTCAGCAAGATCAAGACCGGCACGGTGATCGCGGAGTTGCCGACGAAGAACACGCAGGTGAAGAAGAACTCGAAGGTCACGATCAGCGTGAGCGCGGGCACGCAGTCGAAGCCCGTTCCCGACGTCTCGAACCAGACCACGGCCACAGCCGACAAGGCGCTCACGACCGCGGGCTTCCAGGTGAAGGTCGACCTCGCGCAGTACAGCAACACCGTGGATCCCGGCTCCGTGATCGGCACGAACCCGCCGTCGACGAGCGCGGCCCAACCCGTCGGCACGCTCATCCACATCATTCCGTCGAAGGGTGTGAACGTCCCGAACGTGCTGAACCTCCCGCAGAACACTGCTGCGGTCGATATCCAGGGCGTCGGCCTCAACCCGCAGGCCATCCCGACGCCGAGCGACACCGTGGCGAACGGCAACGTCATCCGCACGAACCCGTCGTCGGGAGCCGTGAACGTGGCGCCGGGATCCACGGTGAAGGTATTCGTCTCGACCGGCGCCACGAAGGTGACGGTGCCGCTGGTGAAGGGCTTCTCGGCTGCGCAGGCGCAAACGATCCTCGCGCAGAACAACTTGCGGTCGACCGTCGTTTCGACGGCCACGGCGTTGCCGAGCAACAACGGCAAAGTGCTCGCCCAAGACCCGAGCGCCGGTCAGCAGCGCAATCCCCAAGACATCGTGGTGCTGACCGTCGGCGTGTACACCGCACCGCCTCCACCCACGAGCCCGCCCACGAGCCCGCCGACCACGCCGACCACCGGGCCGTGACGCGCGGCGCAACCGCGAACCGCACCCCGATCCCGGCGCGCACCGGACGCGCGCTCGCCCGTTGGTATTCGGAGAACGGCCGGCACGACCTTCCCTGGCGGGCCACGCGTGACCGTTGGCTCGTGCTCGTGTCGGAAGTGATGTTGCACCAGACGCAAGCACCTCGCGTCGCGCAGGTCTACGACGCGTTCGTCGAGCGCTTCCCCTCCCCCGCGGTCACGGCCGCGGCGAGCCCGGCCGACGTGATCTCCGCGTGGGGACGGCTCGGTTATCCCCGCCGCGCGCGGTGGCTGTGGGAGGCGGCACGGCACGTCGACGCGCACGGCTGGCCCGACGACCTGCGCGAGCTGACCGGCGTCGGTCGTTACACCGCGGCCGCGGTCGCCGCGCAGGCCGACGACGCCGACGCGATCGGCATCGAGGTCAACATCCGGCGGGTGTGCGAACGAGTGCTCGGAGAACGCCTCTCCGACGCGGACGCCGAACGGGCCGCGGTGAAGATCGCCGCTCCCCTGCGCGGGCGCGATCGGTTGCTCGCGCTCATGGATCTCGGCGCGACCGTGTGCACCGCGCGCACGCCGGAGTGCGATCGGTGCCCGATCGTGCGCGACTGCGCGACCCGCGGCGCGCTCTCCGGGGAGACGCGTCACCGCCAAGCCGCCTACGCCGGCTCGTTCCGCGAGCGACGCGGCCAGGTGCTCGCGCAGTTGCGAGTCGGCCCGACGAAAGCGATCGAGCTCGACGGCGAAGCGCTCGCGTCACTCCTCGACGACGGCCTCGCGGAAGTCACGCGCGG
>CAZLEC010000034.1:0-15009 GCA_964558245.1 uncultured Burkholderiales bacterium
CGCCGCCGAGACTCAGATTGATCACCCGCGCGCCGTGATCCGCAGCCCAGATGATTCCCTTCGCGACATTCGACGCGTTGCCCCCACCGTTCGCGTCGAGCACCCGGATCGGTAGGATGTGCACGCGGGGAGCGGCACCGTCGATCCCGAGCGCGTTGTCGACGTGCGCGACAATGATGCCGGCGACGAACGTGCCGTGACCGTTCGGATCGACCCGGCCGTCATCCGAGGGGTTCACGTAATCCTTGCCGGGCAGCACTGATCCGGCGAGATCCTGGTGGTCGGCCTCGACGCCGGAGTCGATGACCGCGACGGTGACGGCTGCGCCCCTGGTGACCGACCACGCAGCCTCGAACGAGGTCTTGTCGAGCGCCCATTGTTGCGAGCGCAGCGGGTCGTTCTCGGTGTTGCGCGCGGTTCCCTGCGCGGAGACGACACCGAGCAGCACCGACGCCACCACGAGTGCAGCAACCAGCGTGGCGGTGACGACTCGCCGGGCGGGGCCGGAGTCGAGACGGAGGAGGCGGCAACCTGTCCGGCTCACAAGGAAGGAGCCGACCCGGAGTCGCCGGCCTCCCGAGAGGGCAATCGACCGTAGAAGTTGGTTCAGGGCGGCGCGGTCTCGACCCAGGTCTTCACGCGCACGAATGAGCCTTGTCGGCCAGGACGGTTGCAACTCGGTTCGCGAGCTCGTTCGGGCTGAACGGCTTCACGATGTAGTCGTCGACGCCGGCATCGAAGGCGATGCGGATGTCGCATTCGCGGCTGCGCGCGGTCAAGAAGATCACGGGTGTGTCCGCGTGTACCGAGCCGTCGCGGATCTGCCGGCAGACTTCGAGCCCGGTGAGATTCGGCATCGCCCAGTCGAGGACGATCAGGTCGGGACGAAGTTGCGTCGCCGCCTCCAGGCCGGTCGCGCCGTCGGGTGCGGTGATCACCTCGTATCCCAGACGCCCGAGCTTGAACGCGACGATGTCACGGACGTCAGCGTCGTCGTCGACGATCAGAATCGACTGCATGGCCTTGCTCCTCAGTTGCCGCGACGGGTGTCCGCCGACGGAAGCGTGAACCTCGCGGTGGTGCCCTCGCCGAGCGTCGACTGAACAGTGATGACTCCGCCGTGACGCTCGATGACGTTCTTGACGATGATGAGCCCGAGCCCGCTGCCCGGCACCCCGCGCTCCGTCGCGACTGTCGATCGGAAGAACGGCGCGAAGAGCTTGTCCTGCTCGTCGATCGGGATCCCGATTCCGGTATCGGCAATCACGACCTCGACGTCGGGGCCGAGTCGCCGGGACGACACGGCGACGCTGCCACCCTCGAAGTTGAACTTGACCGCGTTCGAAAGCAGATTCAGGAGCACGCGGTCGAGCTGCGGCGCGTCTCCGAGCACGGGGCCGGTCTCGTTCGAGAGGTCGAAGCTGAACGCGACGTTCTGCTCGCGCGCGCTGGGGAGCAGCGCGTCGGCGGCGGCGCGTACGATCGGCAACAGTTCGAGGGGCCGAAGTTCCACATCGAACGCGCCGGATTCGATACCGCCGATCGTGAGGAGGTTCTCGATCATCATGAGTAGCCGGTCGGTGTTGCGGTGCACCACTTCGAGCATGGATCGCTGCTGGCCCGAGAGGGGGCCGACGCTCGGATCGGCAAGGAGCTCCGTGTACGCGCTGATACTCGTCAGTGGTGTGCGAAGCTCGTGCGAGACCGTCGCGACCAGGTCGCTCTTGTTGCGATCGCGCTCGCGGAGCTGTTCGACCGTCTGGTGCTCCCGACCGACGGCTGCCCGAAGATCCTTGATCATGCGCGTCAAATCTCCCGTTGCTCGTTTGCGCGCCGCGTCGGCGAGCTTGCTGGTCGTGATGTCACGTGAGACGATCTCGAGCCCGGTGACGTCGTTCGACAGAGCGTCGCGAACAACGGCGGTGGTTACTTCCATCCAGATGAATCTGCCGTCGCGCGTCCGCACCCGTTGCGCCTTCACGACCGCAGAAGCAGTTTCGACCGCGCGCTCGGACGACCGCGTGAATATTCGCTGATCCTCGCTGTGTACGAACTCGTCGAACATGTGACCGTAGAGCTCGTCGGGCTCGTATCCGAGCACGGTCTGCGCCGAGCGGGACGTGTAGACGATTGCACCAACGAGATCGGTCAGGACGATCACGTCGTTGACTCCGTCGACGACGGTCCGCAACCGCGCCCGTTCTCGCAGCGCGTCTTCTATCTCGCTCCGCTTCGCGAGATCGCGGACGAACGCGTTGAAGGTGTGATGCTCTTGATTCGAGACCATCCACACGGTCATCTCGATCGGGATCTCGCGCAAATCCTTTCGCAGGCCGGCGAGCTCGAACCATGTCCCGAGGAGCGGGCGTGCGTCGTCGTGCAGGAGACGCTCCATGCGCAGGGCATGGACGATTCGGTGCTGGGGGGCAAGCACGGTCTTGCCGAACGGCCGGCCGATTGCTTCGGTACGCGACCAGCCGAAGAGTGCCTCGGCGTGCGTCGTCCACTCGGTGATCGTGCCGAGGGTGTCCCAAGAGACAAACGCGTCGTTCGCAGATTCCACGAACTGGCGAATGCCGTCGTCGGGAGATCGTCGGCGCAACTGGGCCCGCGCGCGGGCGACGAGCTCGTCGAGCTCCACTGGCTTCGTGAGGTAGTCGTCGGCGCCGTGCTCGAGTCCGTAGACGCGGTCGGTCAGATCCGTGTCGCCGGTCACGAGAATCACGGGGAGATGCACGGTCGACGGCTCAGAGCGGAGCCGCTCGATCACCTCGACGCCGTCGAGGCCGTTCATATGACGGTCGAGCACTACCAGGTGGATCAACTCGTGTTGGAGGATCTCGAGCGCGCGCTTGCCGTCGCGCGCAACGATCACGTCGATGCCCGCATCGCGAAGGACCCGAGCGAAGAGATCGCCGGTCGCGATCTCGTCGTCGACGACGAGTGCACACGGCCGGATCTCACCGAACAGTACGAGTGGACGCTCATCGACGGACATAGGTCTCCTTTCGGCGGTGATGCTCGAGACACGATCTCGCGCGTCGGGGGAGCCACCCGCCCGGAGGCGGAGACCGGGCGGATGGCACTTCCCGTTGTGAAGCTCGGGTAGCGGGCTCTTTCCAGAAGCTGCGGGGGATCGCTTCTTCCAAAAGCTCCGGTGTGAGCTTCTAGGGTATCTACGGCGAATCGAACGCTCGGGTTGAACCACCGTCTACACAACTGTGCAACACGGCTCGCACAACGTGCGATCGGTGTGCGTGTGCAGCGCCGTTGTTCACGAGTTGAAGACGTCGATCAGGCCGGCGCGCGCCGCGACCACCACGGCTTGCAGCTTTGTGTGCGCGCCGAGCTTGCTGAGGATGTTGCTCACGTGGTTGCGCACGGTGTGTTCGCTCAGTCGGAGGGTTTCGGCGATGCGCGTGGTACTCAGGCCGTCGGCGAGGGCTCGAAGCACCTCCAGCTCACGGACGCTCAGATCCGCACCGATCAAGTCGGGCGAGTGCGTTCCGAGCTCTGCCAACATCGCGACGACATCGGCGGGGAACGCCGCGTCGCCGTTCGCCGCGGCCGTCACGGCGTGGGTCAGGTCGGCAATCGGGCCGCCTTTGTTGATGAATCCGCAGCATCCTGCACCGAGTGCGTCGGCGAGTGCGTGGTCGTCGGCAGTTGCCGTCAGCATGACGACGTTCACTTCGGGGTTGAGTCTTCGGATGCGGCGCGTGCCCTCCGCGCCGTGGCCGTCGGACAACCGATAGTCCATGACAACGACATCGGGACGCGTGCGACCGACCAGCTCCTCCGCGGCTGCGAGCGTCGTCGCGATCCCCACGACCTCGATAGCGGGCTCCTTGCTCATAGCGGCAGCGAGTCCGGTCGCGACCATCTCGTGGTCGTCCACGAGCACGACGCGGACGATGCGATGGTCTGATCCTGGCAGGTGTGGCGCGGAAATCTTCGAAACGTTCATCGGGATAACCCTTCTACCGGGCTTCATGTTGAGACTTGCGAACTTGGCCCAATGCAACAGATGTGTCAGAGACTCGTAGTGAGAATGGGTTGTAGAGCCGCGGCCCTAGCGCGAACGAGTCACACAGTTCCTCGCGTTTGCGCCTGGTGCGATGCCCGGTTTCGGCGCACGGTGAGCGGCGTGAACGCGAATGTCGACGATCTCACTGCGATGAGCCATGAAATGCGTACTCCGCTTCAGGCGATCGTCGGGGTTATGGAATTGTTGGCCGAGACCACGCTGGACGAGCGTCAGACCCGTTGGGTGGAACTGGCACAGAGCGCGAGTGATCGACTCTTGGGTCTCCTGAACGGAGCACTCGATGTGACTGGCGACAATGCCGTCTCGATCGGCGCCGGACCCGTCGGGGTCGATGCCGTCGTGCGGGCGTCGGTCGCGCTGGTCGAGCCGATCGCGATCATGCGCCCGGTCGCGTTGCGGCTCGCGAGCGAGACGGACGCCAGGCTCTTCGTGCACGCAGAGCGGAGTCTGCTGGGTCAGGTGCTGGTCAACCTGCTGTCGAACGCGATCAAGTTCAGTCCCCGAGCCGGCACTGTCACTGTCGCGACTCGCGAGGCAGGTGCGCACGTGCAGATCGAGGTGGAAGACGAGGGGTCGGGCGTCGCGCGGTCGTTCGCCGACCGAGCGTTCGCGCCCTTCGACCGACTCGACGCGGTGGAGCGAGGTATTCCGGGCACCGGCCTCGGGCTCTCGCTCAGTCGCAACTTCGTGCAAGAGATGGGCGGGACGCTCGAGATCGTGGAGAGGGCTAATGCCGGTGCGATCTTCCGCGTCGAGTTGCCGCTTCTCCCGTTGCGGACCGGGACGCGCGTGTTGCAGTGAAGCGCGGCGCGCTACCCGATCCTGCGGGAACTCCACCCGCCTCGCGGGGACATCGGGCGGGTGGAGACTCCCGTCGGGAAGCTCCGGGGGAAGAGCTTCGCTCAGAAGCGTCAGCGGAGAGCTTCTGCCTCTACCTTCGGCCGTCCGAGCGGTGAAACGAACCATGGATCGCCCAACTCTCGAGCACGGGCGGCACAACTCGGTGACGGGCCGGCCGTTCGCGCGAGTACTGCTCAACGCGGTTCGAAGCGGTAGCCCACGCCGCGCACCGTCACAATCCATCGCGGGTCTTGGGGTGTGACTTCGATCTTGGCCCGGAGCCGGCGCACGTGTTCGGTAACCGTGGCCGTCGTCTGCCACTCTGCGGACGAATCCCAGACGCACTGGAGTAGTTGGGCCCGCGTGACAACGACACGTGGTGAGCGCGCGAGGCATACCAGCAACTCGAACTCGAGTGGTGTGAGCTCGACCGCATGCCCGTCGACCATCACTTCGTGCGCGGCGAGGTCGATGTGGAGACCTTCGAACTCGAGCGGCGCCGGTTGCGACGACCGTCCCGCTCGCCGGAGCACCGTGTTCACTCGCGCCGCGAGCTCGCGAGGTGAGCAAGGCTTCACCATGTAGTCGTCGGCTCCGAGCCGCAGTCCCTGGACGACGTCTCCTTCGTCGGAGCGCCCACTCAGGATGAGGATGGGGATGTCGCTGACCTCGCGAACGTACGTGAGGACGTCGAGCCCACTGATCTCAGGCAGGCCGAGATCGAGCACGACTGCATCGATCTTGCCGTCTCGGATCACCTGGATTGCGGTGGCGCCGTCGTGAGCCTCCACAACGCTGTAGCCCTCGGCAGTGAGTGCGTCGTTCGCAACAACGCGCACGAACGCGTCGTCGTCGACCACGAGCACGCGCGTTTTGGCGGTTGTGATCATGCCGGACGAGAGAGGTGTGTAAGCCTGGTCAACCATGGCCCTCAGTCAGTTCTTCGCCGGGTGACCGATGGTCAGCGAGCGAGACGACGATTCAGGGGCCGGGGTCCGGGGCCTGGACTACCTTCAGGCACGAGCTGGCAGAGAGTATTGCGTCAATATTATAACTCTTTGCCGCTCGAGTTGTGGGGAAAAAGCGGACGATATGGGCGTCGAAACTGTGTTCCGTGTGTTCGGCAGCGTTGACTGGCTACGCAGAGCGTTCAGAGTGCGCGGCTCGTGAACAGTGATGTCGAGCGCCAACCAGCCTGCGAATGCTTATGCGTCGACTTTGGGCGGGGAGTCCAGGCCGAAGGCCGCGAGGTGCTCCATGATACGCTCGGTTACTCGATGCGGGGCCGCGCTGGCGTCGATCGGTGCGAGGAGACCTCGGCTTGCGTACCAGTCCAGCACCGGCTTCGTGTCACGGGCGTAGGAGAGAATGCGCTCCGCGACGACGTTCGGGTCGGTGTCGTCGGCTCGCTCGCGGGCGCGCAGCCGTTGGAGCGACGGCCCGAGCGGCAGCTCGAGGAGGATCACCAAGCCCACCGCCCGCGGTCGAAGTCTTTCGAGCATCTCGGCCTGGCCGATCGTGCGCGGAAAACCGTCGAGCAGCACCGCTGACGCGGTTCGATGCCGAACCAGCCGCGAAGCGATGAGCTCGAACACATCGACGTCGGGAACGAGCCGGCCGGCTTCGACGCAGGCGTGCACCCGGGTGCCTATCGGCGACCCGATCGCGATCTCTCGGCGTAGCGACTCGCCGATCGAGATGTGCACGACGCCGGGAAGCGTCGCGAGTTGGCTGCACTGCGTGCCTTTGCCGGCACCTGGCGGCCCGGCAATCACGACGAGACGAGGCTCGCGAGGTGAAGTTTGTTCGTACGGTCCGAGGGACATTCGCGCTCCTCGTCGGTTCAACGACTTAGGCGGGGTTGTCCAGGTCGGAACCAGGGTCTAGGGACCCGGCGAGGAACTCGTGCGCCGCTCCAGGGGAGCGCCGGAGAACTTACACGTTGACTGCGGTCTCGGCTATCGCGTGCCTTCGCGTATGACGGCGGATCGAGTCCGGCCGCGACTCACCTGAAACTGCCGAGCAGCGTGTCACGCTCAAACTGAGACGAACTAGGGACATAAGTCCCATTTATGTGATGCAGATGCGCGCGCGGTCGTGGTTCAAAACGATGTTGCTTGCCTGATGCATTCAACGTATTTAGAGCGTGGCCCTGACTTTCGGCTTTACGGACTTTCCGACCGCGTCGAAGGCAGGGGCCATGGAGCGCAGCGGAGGCTACGACGAGGGCATCGCCGCCCAGCTCGAAAATCTGGGGCCCACGCGTCTCGGCGCGTTACTACGCGCGGTCCGCGATCAGCGGATGCAGAGTCGCCGAGACGTCGCGAAACGCACAGGGATCAATGCGAGGAAGCTCCGCAGCTTCGAGCACGGCAATGCGCCCGTACCTCGCGACGTGCTCGCGTCGCTGATCGCGTACTACGCCGAGGATCTGAGCGCGCGGTTCGCGACTCGGGTTCCGGTTCGTGAGGAGGCCGGCGTCGCCGTTGCCCCATCCGAGGCCGATGCCCTCTCGTCGCGTACAGCCGCACCGGCGCCTGCCTCGTCGGGTCTCGCCGTCGAGACGCTTCTCGCCGATCTCGCGCTCGCTCGCCTGGGCACGTTGTTGCAAAGCACACGCGTGCAGCGTTCGGACAGCCGACGCGATGTCGCGAGCCAGATAGGCACAACTGCCCGCGCGCTGCGCCGGTACGAGGCCGGTGCCGCGCCCGTGCCGCACGGGATTCTTACTGCACTCGCCGAGTTCTACGGCGAAGACCTCGACACCCGATTCGGCCGCCGCAGCCCGGTCCCGGTCGACCCTCCACGCGTGGTCGGTTCACTCGAGGACGCGCAGATCCACTCCGGCGACGGCGATGCACTGCTCGGCGCGTACGTCGAGATCCTCGAGCGACTTCCCGCCCCGTCTCGCGGGGAGCCGTTCGCCCTGCAAGCCGACGACATTGCCGCGCTCTCGACCGCGCTCGCGGTCGAGCCCGAGCTCGTGACGGGACGCATCGCCGAATTGCTCGCCTGGACGACTCGGTTGCGGCGCTACCAACGGCTCCGCCGGCGTCGACGGATCCTGTCCAGCGCCGGTCTCGTCGTCGCGCTCGGGACTCTCGCCGGCTTCGGTGTCGGTGCGCTGGCCGGCGCGCTGCCGAGCAAGGCGGATCCGAATTCTGGCGGCGTCACGGATACGACGACGGTTGCGACGTCGAGCACGGTCCCGGAGCCGTCCACCACGGTTGCGCCCTCGACCACCCTCGCGCCCTCGACCACGGTCGCGGAACCCTCGACCACGATCGCGCCACCACCGATCGCCGTGACGATCCCGCCGGTGCCGGCCACCGACCCGCCGACGACCGCCCTGTCGATCAGCACCGCGGCCACGGCGACGGAACCTCCGACCACAACGATCCCTCCGACCACAACGATCCCCACCACCACGACGTTTCCCCGCCCCCTGGTCAGCACCGACACGACGCCGATGTCGATACCGGGCAGCGAACCGATCACGATCATCACCAACCCTTGAGCAGCGTCGGTCGGGGCGTCGTTGTTCGGCGCCGTTCTACGAATGACTGGAAGTAGGCAAGGCATGACGAACGCGATCAATCTGCTGCTCGTGGAGGACAGCCCTTCGGATGCGCGGCTCTTGGAGTCGTATCTCCAAGAAGGACTTCTTGGTGTCGGCTCCATCGAGCGCGAGGCAACCTTGGAAGGTGCGCTTGCCCGCCTCGGCCGCGACGGGATCGACGCGGTACTTCTCGACCTCGGCCTGCCCGACAGCTCGGGACTCGACACGTTCCGTCAGGTGGCGGCGAGCAATCCGACGGTTCCCATCGTCATCGTGAGCGGTCTGAACGACGCTCGCGTCGCCGAGGAGGCGGTTGCGCTCGGCGCGCAGGACTATGTGCTCAAGGACACCGCGGCGCCCAAGGACCTCGCTCGGGCGGTCACGTACGCCATACGCCGCCGGCAGGTGATCGAGGACGGCGAGCGCGTCAAGCGCGAGCAGCTCGATGCCAAGGACCGGTTTCTCTCTCACGTGTCGCACGAGCTCCGGGCGCCGCTGGCCGCGGTGCACCAGTTCGTTTCTCTCGTGGCCGACGAAACCGCCGGCCCGTTGGGAGACGAGCAGCGCGAGTGTCTCGCGATTGCCATGCGCAACATCGGCCAGCTTGCGCAGATGATCGGCGATCTCCTCGTGATGGGACGCGTGAACAGCGGTGTCGTCGAGATCCGAGCCGAGAACACCCACATACTCAGCCTGATCGAGGAATGTGTCACCACCTTCAAGTCGGCGGCTGACGAAAAGGGCGTCAATGTCGACGTCGACACCGACGTTGGAGGGGGGGCGCTGCCCGACGCTTGGTGCGACCCGGTGCGCACAACGGAAGTACTCAACAACCTTCTCGACAACGCCGTGAAGTTCACGTCGTCAGGTGGGTCGGTCGCGGTGAGCGCGAGTCATGACGAGCGCGGAGTGCGTGTTGCCGTGCAGGACACCGGCCGCGGCGTGCAGCCCGAGAACCGCGAACGGATCTTCGAGCAGTACTTCCGCGAAGCCGGCGACGGTGACTCCGGACGTGGCGGTCTCGGGATCGGTCTGTTCGTGTGCCGTGAGCTCGTTGAGCGACAAGGTGGCCGGATCTGGCTCGAGGTCGACCCCGCGGCGCGGGGCGCGCGCTTCGAGTTCACGCTCCCGACAGTCGTGCCCGCACTCGCGGGAGCGACACGATGAAGAAGAGCAAGATCCTCATCGTCGAGGACGACGACGACCTTCGAAAGGGATTGGCCCTCCGCCTGAAGGCGAGTGGCTACGACGTCGTGCTCGCTTCCGACGGGTTGGCCGCAGTGAGCGTGGCTCGCACCGAGCAACCCGACCTGGTCCTGCTCGACATCGGCCTCCCGGGCGGAAACGGTCTTACCGTGCTCCGGCGCTATTCGGATTGCGCCGCGCTCATGTTCATACCGGTCGTGGTGCTGACCGGTCGCGACCCGATGGCAGTGGAGGGTGCGGTGCGAGAGTTCGGGGTCGCAGGCTTCCTTACCAAGCCGGCCGACAACGCGGAGCTCCTACGCGTCGTCGAACGCGCTCTGCGGGGCGAGCCCGACCTCGCGGCCTCGACGGCGGCAACCGATTCACCGGATGGTCTCCGGTCTCGCAACCGCCAAGAAAGCAGGTTCGTCTGATGCGCACGCAAATCGCGCCCGCGACCGCGTTGCAGCAGATCTCGCGCCTCGCCCTGCTCGCGTCGATCGTCGACTCCGTTGACGACGCCATCATCAGTGTGACGCTCGACGGCATCATCACGAGCTGGAACCCCGCCGCCGAGCGCATGTACGGCTACTCCATCGAAGAGGCTGTTGGCCGGCCGATCTCGATCGTCATCCCGTCCGAGAAGCAGCAGCATGCGCAGGCGCTGCTCCATGGAGTCGCCGACGGCACTCCCGTGGTGCGTTACGAGACCGTTCGCGTCCGCAAGAGCGGCGATCTCGTTCCGGTCTCCGTCATGGTTTCCCCGGTGCGCGACGACGAGGAAAGTGACGTTGTCGGGGCGGCGTCGGTCGAGCGCGACATCACGGATCGCCTGAAGTTCGAGAACCGGGTGCGCGCGGCCTCGGAGTACGCGCGGAGCCTGATCGAGGCGAGCTTGGACCCTTTGGTCACCATCAGCCCTGACGGCAAGATCACCGACCTCAACGAGGCCACCGCGAGGGTCACCGGCCGATCCCGCGACTCGCTCATCGGCACCGACTTTGCCGACAACTTCACCAATCCGGAGACGGCCCGCGAGAGCTACCGGCGGGTGTTCGCCGAGGGATCGGTCACCGACTATTCGCTCACGATCTGTCACCGGAACGGGAGGCAGGTGGAAGTGCTCTACAACGCGTCGCTGTACAAGGACTCCGGCGGCAAGGTCCTCGGTGTGGTCGCCGCCGCTCGCGACGTCACGGCCCAGCGGCGCGCCGAGAGCGAACTTGCCGCGCAGCGGGAGGCCGAGATGAAACGGCTCGCCGAGCTCGAGCGGTTCCATGAGCTGACGGTCGGGCGCGAGCTGAAGATGATCGAGTTGAAACAAGAGATCGCCGAGCTGACCGCGCGGCTCGACGCCGCGGAGGCCCGCGCATGACCGGCACGACCCGGCTCGCGCTCCTCAACATCCTCGAGGACTCCGTGGAGGAGAAGGAGCACCTGCGAGATATCCAAAGAGCGGTCCTCAACATGCTGGAGGACCTCGACCTCGAGAAGGCCAAGATCGAAGCGGCGAACGCCGAGCTCCGACAGGAGGTTGCAGACCGCACGCGTACCGAAGCGATGCTCCAGCGCCGAACCGACGACCTCGCGAGCTCCAACGCGGACCTCGAGCAGTTCGCGTACGTCGCGTCGCACGATCTGTCGGAGCCACTGCGGGCCATCTCCGGCCCGATCTCCCTCCTCGCGCGCCGCTATGAAGGCCAGCTCGGTGCCGATGCCGACGAGTTCATCGGGTTTGCGGTTGACGGATGCGAGCGGATGCAGGCAATCATCGACGGACTGCTGGCCTACTCGCGCGTCGGCCGGCTGGAAGTCGCGGAATCGTCGGTCGACTGCAACGTGCTGGTCGCGACAATTGTCGCGTGGCTCGCCCCGACGATCGAGGCGACCGGCGCCGAGATTTCGGTCGGCGAGCTGCCGGTGGTGTTTGCCGAGAGGACCCAGCTCGGCGAGATCTTCCTCAACCTGCTCTCCAACGCGCTGAAGTTCGTCGCACCCGACCAGCAGCCGCGGGTGGCCGTCTCCGCCGAACTCGTCGGCAATGTGTGGCGCTTCGACGTCACGGACAACGGGATCGGGATCGACCCGAAGTACCGGGAACGCATCTTCGGGATGTTCAAACGCCTTCACGGCCGCGACGAGTTTCCCGGCAGCGGCATCGGCCTCGCGCTCGTCAAGAAGAGCGTCGAGCGGCACGGTGGAGTCGTGGGCGTCGACGGCGTCCCGAGCGGTGGGAGCCGCTTCTGGTTCACCCTCGGAGCCCTCCCGCGGACCACATTATGAAGAATGTGATGCCCTCGTTCGCGACACTCGGGATCGATCGGGCGCGGCACGTGCGGATCCTCCTCGTCGAGGACAGTCCCTCCGACATTGCCATGACCCGAGCCGCGTTGAGCGAGGGAAGGGTTGCCAACGACCTCAGCGTCGTTTCCGACGGCGAACAGGCGATGGCGTTCATCCGAAAGGCCGGCAAGTACGCCGACGTCGATCGCCCCGATCTCATTCTTCTCGACTTGAACCTGCCCGGAAAGGACGGTCGGGAGGTGCTCGCAGAGCTGAAGGAAGATCCCGATCTGAAGTCGATTCCGGTCATCGTGCTCACGACTTCCAGCGCGGAAGGCGATGTCGACCGCTGTTACGAGACGCATGCCAACTCCTACGTCGTGAAGCCGATCGGCGTCGATGCCTTCCTCGACGCCGTCCGTGGCATCGAAGACTTCTGGCTCGCGCTCGTCCGTCTCCCCGACGGGCACGAGCGGCGGGCCTGACGCGAGGTGCCCGTGGGTTCGTTCGAAGCGACGTAAATCTTCTGGTTTCCTCGGTGTCGCGTCGTGCCCGAGTGTGCGTTGGATCGAGTCCCCGTCGAACGCCTTCCTTGCTTTGAAGGAGGTAGTTGATGGCAGATCAACCGTCCATGTCCAGGGAAGTGTTGCTCGCTCGAACCCTCGTCGAGATGGGCGACACCCTCACCGACGACTTCGACGTCGTGGAGTTGTTGAACCTGCTCGTCTGTCGCTGCGTCGATGTGCTCGGCGTAACGGCGGCCGGCCTCATGTTGGCCGTGCCCCATGGGAACTTGCGGTCGGTGGCATCGTCCAACGAGGCGTTGCGGAAGGTCGAGCTCTTCGAGCTGCAGGCAGAAGAAGGACCATGCCTGGATTGCTACCGCACCGGCGAGCTGGTCACCGGACAGGACCTGGCCGTGGATCGCGCCCGCTGGCCGCAGTTCGCGCCGGTTGCACTCGAGGCCGGCTACGGCTTCGCGCACGGCATTCCGATGCGCTCGCGCGGCCACGTCATCGGCGCGCTCAATCTCTTCCGCACCGACAACAGTTCGAGCGACGAGTTCGACGTGATTGCCGGTCAGGCCATGGCCGATATGGCGACCATCGCCATCCTTCAGCAGCGCGCCGTGGCCGAAGCTCAGCTCCTCAACGAGCAACTCAACTTCGCGCTGAACAACCGCATCCTCATCGAACAGGCGAAGGGTGTCGTCGCGGCGCGGCTCGGCATCGACTTGGAGCACGCCTTTTCGCGGCTTTGCGACCACGCCCATGAGAAGAATCTCGGAATCGCGTCGGTTGCCGGCAACGTGGTCGACGGCACCCTCCTTGCCGACGGGTTCGAGGCGACGCCGGGATCGACGCCGCCGGCTGCGCCGTGATCCCTACCGGGCCGGTGGCGGCGTGGTCGTCGTCGTGAACTGGTTTGTTGCGTCCCTGTCGAGGTGCAGCGTCGCGTGACGATGACTGATGGGAGAGCGACGCTCAGTGGGAACGTTCGACGACACCCTCGCGCACGGCGATCGCGACCGCCTCGAGCTTCGAGTGCGCGCTCAGCTTGGACAAGATCCGCTGCACGTGCTGGCGGATCGTGTTGACGCTGACGAAGAGCTCGCGGGCCATGCTCGGAGTCGTGGTACCCGTTACGAGCAACGCGAGCACCTCGCGTTCCCGCGCGGTCAGGTCGGCGCCCACACTGTGGTGGTTCTTACCCAGGCGCGGCATCAGTCTGGAGATCAGCTGGGTGGGAATGTACGGGTCCCCGGCTGCCAGCTGCCTCACCGCGGCGACGAGCTCGGCGGTGGTCTCATCTTGCGTGATGAACCCGGTGCATCCCGCGTCGACTGCCGCGCTGAGCGTGCCCTCGTCTCGCGGACGGGTGAGGACGAGGATCTGCGTCGTTGGATTGGCGTTGAGAATCTCGGCGGCAGCGCCGGCACCACTCTGATCCGGAAAGGAGCACCCGACGATCGCGACGTCGGGGCGCGCTCGCTCGGCCTGGTGGACCGCGCTGCGGACGTCGAACGCGCAGCCGATCACTTCCAGATCGAGCTCTGCGGCGAGACGGGTCGACAAGCTGTCGACGAACATCTTGTGACTATCGACGATGAGTATGCGGATCGGACTCACAGGCTCTCGCTCGTGCTCCTCGATTGGACTCAGCACCTCGGGCAACCGACGTGTTCCCGACTCGAAGCTTCCTGCAGCCTCGGAATGAGCTTCCTCTCGTAAGTCTCGACGAGCGTGGTGCCGAATTGAGCCACGGAGCGCGCGACGCCAGCCCACGATTCCGACAACGCGCCCGTGCGGTCCACGTTCTGGACCGCGCTGATCGTTAGGTTGACGGTCATGGTGCGGAACGCATGAGCGAAGCCACGAGGATCATCGTCAACTGCCCGGACTGCCGTCAAGTGCGCGTGGACCCGGCCGACGTCACGCTCCGGAACTGCGTCGACGACGAGAGCTGGTCGTATCGGTTCACCTGTCCGCACTGTGATCGGCTCGCCGCGGCCGAGACCGAGTCGTCAGCCGCGCTCGGCGCGGTCACCGCCGGCGCGCTCGTCGAGCGTTGGCACCTACCCGCCGAGCTCCGCGAGCGACACGACGGGCCGGACCTGAAGCTTCAGGACTTGCTCGACCTGCACGAGTTGCTCAACGAACGCGACTGGTTCGACGCGCTCGTGCGGATGTGCCGGCGGGAGCCGCCCACTGCGTGAGCGTGTCGGTGTCGACCTCGCCGGCGATGATGCCGCTCGCGGTTTGGCTGAGCGATCGATTGGCGGAGCGCGTATAGCGGCGGATCAATGTGAACGCGGCGTCCATGGTGATGTCGAGGCGTTCGGCGACGATGCCCTTCGCTTGTTCGATCACGACGCGCGACGTGATCGCGGTCTCGAGGTGGCTGGTGACCAGCCGTTCGTCGCGCAGGGCTCGCTCCTGCAGGATGCCGATCGTCGCGACGTCGGCGAGCGCCCGGGCCTCGAGCTGGTCGGTCGGTTGGAGCGGGTCGGGCGACGTCGAGAACAGGTCGAGCACGCCGATCACCTGGCTCCGGAGCTTCATGGGGAGCGCGGACACCGACGCGAACTCGGAGC
>CAZLEC010000035.1:0-14927 GCA_964558245.1 uncultured Burkholderiales bacterium
GTGTGGTATGCACGTTCTCCGGCGGAGAGCGGGTCGTAGCGCGCGAGGACGCGATATGCCGGGTTCTTGCGATACGAGTCGATCGTGTCGTCGACGGCCACGACGACGATGCTGCGTGCCGCTGCGTCGGAGCTCGTGTGCGCACTCCCCACGGCGCCGGTGGACTGGTCGGGCAGGCGTGCGTCGACGCCGGCGTGGATCGCGATGAGGAGAATGCCCTCCGCGGCGAGGCCCGAGAGGAAGTCGGGCGGTGCCTGCAGCAGAACCGGTCCGGGAAGTCCGTGGAGCGTTCGCTTCACCGCCGGCGCGATCCGGGCGAGTGAGGCCTGGTCTCCTTGAACGGGAAAGTGGGCGTGCACGGCTGCTACCGCGAGCCACGCGGCGAGCACCGCGATCATCACCACGGTCAATCCTGATGCGGCAACCCTCCGACGGATGTCGACGGGTACCGCGCTCCATGCGGTCCACGCGATCGCGAGCCAGACGATCGCACCGACCGCCCACATCCAGCGCACGAGGTACGAGTACGGCGTGTCGACGATGTGCGCAGCCGAGAACACCGCGGCGAGCACGACCGCAAGTGCCAGAGCGTCGAGTGTGAGCGACTGACGATCATGGCGGCGTATCGCGACCATCCCCGCCCCGATGAGGAGGATCAACGCGAGCGGTACGTGCCAGTGCGGAGAGAGGCCGCCGCTGAATGCGTTCACGCGCTCGTGGCCCGAGAACCACGGAGCAGGAATCGACAGTTGCCGTCCGACGATACGGGCACCAGTGGACCAGCCGGTCGTCGTCGCGTGCGATCGAAGGAAGAAGTTGGTCAGCTCACCGATGTTTCCGGGCCCAGGTTCGAGCTGTTGTACGACCGGTGGGATCCAACACACGAACGCGACTGCCATCGAAGCGACCGCGACCACCTTGAGCCGAGCGAAGCCATCACGGCGCGCGTCGACCACGATGATGACGGCCGCGACTCCGACAACCGCGAGCGGAGCGAACGTGGCGCCGACATGGCTCTGTACGACGAACGAGCCGACACCAACTGCCACCGGGAACGCCCAGAGATCACCGTTGGTCGCGGCCCACGCCAAGCAGACAACCGCGAACAACGGCAGGACGATCACATAAGGATTCCACGGATCGACAAGGAACCCCGCGCCGAGTGCTCGCGCGAGCAGCAGGACGATTCCCAGGCCGAGCGTCAGCCCCGCGAGCTGTCCTCGTCGCCAGAACACCACGCCGACGCACGCGATCGCGGCAGCATTTATCGCCAACGCGCCGGCGAGAATCCCGCGTCCTTGCGAACCAAATATCCGGTACGGCACGGCGAGCGCGTAGAACAGCAGCGGGCCGGGGTGGTTCCACCCGTAACGCGAGTACGGGCCGACAAGCGGCGTGTGCCAAGTGCCCACGTCGCGGGTCCGCAACTCGATCGCCGACCAATCGGACGATGACAGCCAACCGCTGAACAGGACGCGGACCAGCAACACGAGCACGGGCACGGTCAGCAGACCCGCGACAACCCACGTGAGGCTGCGAACGGAGCGCCTTCCGGTCAGGACGGTCGGCGTCACGAGCGTCGACCGTACCCTCATTCAGCCGAGCGTCGCCCCCGAATCGCGGCGGCGATCTGGGTCACCCGCATCAGCATTTCCGATCGGGTGATTCGATGACTTTCACGCCGCCCGGGGCCGAACGAGCCAGACGGTCATCGCGATGAGCAGCGCTGACAGCGCGAGCAGCCAGCCGCCCTCGATCCACTGGAATGGCCAGAATCGGCTTGCCGGCTGATAGCTGGTCAACTGCACGTAGCCGTGTTGAACGAAGCAGTGCGCGAGAGTCGTCGGCGAGGGCTTGCCCAGAGGGCCCCTCGGTATCGACGCGCATTGCTGGAGGAGGTTGTTCGGTGCGTCTCGCCACCCGGAGAACGCGAACTGGCCGCCCTTGGTCCACCACTGGCGAAAGATCCACGCAGAACCGGGCACATTCGCGTTGCTGGTGAGCAGCGGCGCCAGGTAGTGCCGGCGCAGGACGTTCGCGGTCGCGAGCGCGAGCCCGGTGTAGGCGGCCAGGGTCGCGACGATCGCGGGAACGACCCGGCGGATGAGCACGCCGGCCAGGACGCCGATCGCGAAGGCAACCAGCGTCCAGCCGGCGAACACGACCCCGCGCAGGTCGAACACGGCGAGCGAGAACGGCGACAGCTCGGAGAGCGTGCGAGCCTCGTTGCCGGTCGCGAGGTACGGCTGGTAGTACCAGGAGAGGAGCACGCTGAGAGCACCGGCCGCCGCGGTCACCACGATCGCGAGCGTCACCAACTTCGCGAGCGTCCAGCGCCACCGGCCGAAGCCCTGGGTCCAGGCGTAGCGAAAGGTGCCGGTCTCGAGCTCGCGA
This sequence comes from uncultured Burkholderiales bacterium, assembly GCA_964558245.1. Taxonomy (GTDB): domain Bacteria; phylum Actinomycetota; class Acidimicrobiia; order IMCC26256; family PALSA-610; genus JBBQER01. Next base: position 2,395 of record CAZLEC010000035.1, read on the forward strand.
GCCAGCACCGGGGCCCCGACGAACGCGCCGATCAGCGCGGGCACGATCTGTAGCGCGTAGCCACCCACCAGCACGTGGTTCGAGAAGTTGAATTTGGTGACGAGGTCGGCGCAGACAGCCGACGACGGGTTGCACGACATCGCGGCGGCGTGGGCGTGGTGCAGCTGAAGACCGACCTTCCACACGAACACCGCCACCGCGCCCAGGAACACGGCCGCGCCGCCCAGCCCGACGCGGTGCTGTCGCCAAGTGACCCAGGCCATCCGCCGCCACGGCAAAGGGCGCAGGCTCACGTCGTCGTCCTGACGGCCGGGGGGCACGGCGAGCGTGGTCAGCGCGGTCATTTCGACACCGTCGACGGTTCGGCATCGCGGCCGCGGGCCGGGCCGGGCAGCGCGGTGGCGCCCGGCTCGCGCAGGTACGCGAGTGCGAGCTCTTCCAGGCCGACCGGATGCGCCTCCCAACCCGGCGGCACCGGGTCGTCCGCAGTGGCGCGCACCAGCAGGTGGGCCTGGGCCTCGGCTCGGCGGGCGTGCACCACCGGCCGGGCGGCGTAGGTATCGGCCTCGGCCGCCGGGCCGGTGAGCATGCGGTGGCCGGCGAGCAGGTCGTCGACCTCGCCGGCCAGCTGCACGCGACCCCGCGACACCATGATGAGGTAGTCGGCGACCCGTTCGAGCTCGGCGAGCACATGTGACGACAGCAGCACCGATACGCCGTCGTCGGCCGCCGCAGTCAGCACCGTGGCCATGAAGTCGTGCCGGGCGATCGGGTCGAGCATCGCCATCGGCTCGTCGAGCAAGAGCAGCCGCGGCCGCCGGGCCAATGCCAGGGTCAGCGCGAGCTGCGCCTGCTGGCCGCCCGACAGCTTGCCCGCCTTCCGCTTCGGCGGAATGCCCAGCTGGGCGAGCCGGGCAACGGCTGATGCGTGGTCGAAATGCCGGTTCAGGTTGCGGGTCAGGTGCAGCATGTCCGCGACGGACAGGTTCTTGTAGAGCGGCGTGTCCTGGGCGACGAACGCGATCCCGTTCAGTGCGGCGGGCGACCCGGGCGGCCGGCCGCCGAGCACGGTGAGGCTGCCCTCGGACGGCTCCGTGAGGCCGACCGCCAGGTTGAGCAGGGTGCTCTTGCCGGCTCCGTTCGGGCCGACCAGTGCGGCCACGTGACCGGCGGGGATCGCGAGCGAGCACTCGCGCAGCGCCCACGTGCTGCCGTAGCGCTTGCCCAGCCCGCTCGCCTCGATGACGTTCATGCGACGCCCTCCGTCTCGTCGTTCGCCGCGCCGCCGCGCGTGCGCGACTCGCCGCGGCGCTCATAGAAATCGCGCAGCACGCTGGCGATGACCGCCGCGATCCCGTCCTCGTCGAGCCCGGCCGCGTCCGCGGTGTTCACCCAACCGAGCAGTGAACGGCGGAGCGCCGTGAGGTCGGGCAGCGCGACCTGACTGAGCGTCGCCTCGATGAACGTGCCCTGGCCCGGCCGCCCGACGGTGAGGCCCTTCGTCTCCAACTCGCGGTAGGCCTTGAGCACGGTGTTGGGGTTGATCGCCAGCGACGCGACCACGTCGCGCACCTTGGGCAGCTGGTCGCCGAGTGTGAGGTAGCCGAGTCGCAGCGCGTGCTCGACCTGGTGCACGAGCTGCAGGTAGGTAGGTACGCCGGAGTTGAGGTCGAGACGGAACTCGATGGGCCACGACGGCGGCCGGTCGCCTCCGTCGCCCCCACCCTCACCGGGGTTGTCTTCTTTATCTACTGTCATAAGACAATGGTACAGAGCGTCGAGCCCGCCGGCAAGGCTTCCCTCCTCGGCCGCCCGCCTTCCTTGCCGGTTCGTCCCGAAAACCGGTTGAGCTCGCGATCGCGGGCTCGGCACTATCACCCGAATGAGCACCGACGACGCCGAGGCGGTCCTGCGCAAGATGGTCGAGATGTTCGCGACCGGCGACGTTTCCGCGCTGCGGGCGGTCGTGTCCGACGACTACCACGATCACCAGGGCCTGTACGGCATGGCCGTGCGCGGAACCGATGGCTTCCGGCAAGTCGTCGAGGCGGCTCGGGCCGAAATCGTCGGGCTCACCGTGACGATCGCGGATCTCATTGCCGATGCCGATGCCGATGCCGCCGCCGCCCGGCTTCGGTGGCGCGGTGTCTCGCCAAGCGGTGCGAGCGTCGACCGGCAGACGATCGACATCGTCCGCACACGCGACGGACGCGCCGTCGAGCACTGGGGCGCCGGCACCTGACCGGCCGCCGCGCATCTCGCCGCCGCGAGAACGAGGCGTGACGCGCGACCGACGTCGGATCTACCGTGGGGCTGATGCGGTTCAACCACATGGAGCTCACGTTCGCCCGCGGCACGCTCACCGACGCGTTCCGCGACGAGATCGACGCGTTCTACGGCTCGGTGTTCGGGTGGAAGGCGACCGACACGCAGGTCGTCGGCCAGCGCTGCCACATCCTGGTGCCCGACGCCGACCAGTTCATCCTGTTGGCCGAGAGCGGCAAGCCCATGAGCTCACCGGGATTCGATCACCTCGGACTGCTCCAGGACACCCGAGCCGAGGTCGACGACCTGCTCGAGGCGTGCAAGCGATACCGCGCCGAAGACGACCGCGTGCAGATCCAGGAGTACGAAGACCTCGTGTATCCCGATCTCACGGTGCACGCGTTCTACGTGAAGTACTTGCTCCCGATCTACTTCGACGTGCAGTCGATGGAGCGGGCTGTGGCGCCGTAGACGCGGCACTTGTGACCATCGTCCGGTGGGGAGGAGCGAGGGTTGTCGATCGCGTTGCGTTGCACAGGCTTGCTGGCGGCCGCGGTCGCGCTCGGTGTCGTCGCGCCCGGAGTGTCGCAAGCGTCGGTCGGCCCCGACGCACGCCCGATCCAACCGGTCGACTTCGTCGTTCCGCTCGCGCGCGCTGATCGGGCACAGGGCTCCGCGGTCACCGTTGCGACGATTCCGATGTGGAGCAGCTCGATCGCGGCATCACAGAACGGGAAGAAGTACCGGTACCAGATGGTCGGCCAGGATCCGCGCGTGCGGTTGGCCAACCCCGCGACGACGATCGTCGCGAACATCATCCCGATCGTCGTCAAGCTCTCCGACGGCACGACGTTCGACCCGACGACCAAGTCGTGCGGAGAGACCGTGAGCCCGCTGAACGCGGCGCTTGCCTCGCCGGTGTTCGAGAACACGACGTTCAGATCCGGAGGGACGAACGTCGGCAACACGCAGTATGCCGACGCGTTCCAACGCGCGAGCTTCTGGGCGTACACGAAACCTTCCGGCATCAATCCCGGCTACCACGTGGTGCTCGAGCCCAAGGTCGGGAAGACCATCTCCATCACGGTTCCGGCCGCGAGTGGTCGCCTCGACACGGGTCCGTCGTGCGACGCGGCCGAGGTCACGATGGCCTACGCGGTGTCCCAGGGCCTGAAGCTGCTTCCGTCACTTGCCGCCAAGCCCTGGGGAGTGAGCCCGAAGACGTTCCCGATCTTCTTGTTGCACAACGTCGAGTTCGACACGAAGCTCGGAACGCCGGGATCGGTTGGATTTCACGCCGCGGTGCCGAACCCCGCGTTTCACGGCGCGGCGCAGACGGTCGCCGTCGCGAGCTACCTCGACGCGGCCGTCTCGTCCCGCGAGTCCGACATCGCCGTGCTGTCGCACGAGATCGGCGAGTGGATGGACGATCCGCTCGGCACGAACCCGACACCGCCGTGGGGCAACACCGGTCAGGTCCACGGTCACTGCCAATCGAACCTCGAAGTCGGTGATCCCCTCACCGGAACGACGTTCGCGGTCACGCGCGCCGGAGTGACCTACCACCCGCAGGAGCTCGCCTTCTTCTCGTGGTTCTACGGACCGGCCACCTCGACCGGAGTGAACGGGTCGTTCTCGTTCAACGGGACTCTCACGCACCCGGCGCCGCTCTGCCCGCCCGGCGGCGCGTAGGTGCCCGCGCTGCGCGTCGGGGTGCTCTTCAGCGAACGGACCGACCTCGCCGACGCGTTGTGCGAGCTCGCGTCCCGAGATCCGGCGGTTCGGCTCGTCGCGGCGGCCACGGATCGCGACCACGAGCCGGGGACGACGCCGCCCGGCGTTCCCGTACGCGCCTTCCCGGCCGAGCGGTACCCCGACCGCATCCAGCGCGACCTCGCGTTGGCCGAGTGGCTCGGGTCCCGCGAGGTCGACCTCGCGGTCACCGCCGGATGGCTGTGGCTGCTGACGCCCGAGTTCCTCGACCGCTTCCCGAACCGCGTCGTCAACGTGCACCCCACGCTGCTGCCCGCGTTTCCCGGCCGCCACTCGGTCGAGGCCGCCGTGGCCTACGGCGTGCGCGTGCACGGCGTCACGGTGCACCTCGTCGACGCGGGAGTAGACACCGGGCCGATCCTGGCGCAGGCCGCGAGGAATTTCCCCGAGCCCGCGCCCGCCGCCTCGGTTCGCGCCGCGCTCGCCCCGATCGAGCGGGAGCTGCTCGGCCGGGTCGTCGAGGCGTTCGCGCACGGCCGCGTGGTGCACCACCCGGGCAACGGGCGCTGGGCGATCTCGAGCTGACTCCCCGACCCGGCAGAACCTTTACACAAAGCGCCTAGAACCTTGTCGTCGCCGTCCCCGACAATCGTGGGGAACGACGGCCCCCAATCCATCGTTCTTCCTCACGACCCGCCTCCCCCCAAAAGGGCGGGTCGTGAGTCGCGTCAGGCCGAAATGTGCCGACTGGCCCCTTGAGCAACCCCCGTACGCCGACGTACTGTTCCGTTCAGGAGCGGGGGTAGGGCCTGCACGTCACGACCGTCGCCGGGGGAAACGACGGCTCGTGGCGTGCTCGCCGCTCCATCCGCTCGGCGCCCCGGTCCCGGATTCGGGACCTTCGGCCCCCCTCAGAGGTGCCTTCTCCTCCGATGCGGGATCACCGCGCGCACCGATATCAACGCTGTGATGAACGGCACCCGGCGCGGCAGAAATCCAGGAGATCGTCGTCGAGTGAGGGTCCGGGGCTGGATCTTCGCCTCGGGCGGCGCGGCCGCCCTCGCGATCGCAGTCGCCGCGCTCGTCGTGCTCAGTCCCATGACACGGACGCGTTCGAATCTTCGACAAATCAGCACGAACGGTCTGCCGGTGCAGGCCGAGCTCGTGACGCTCCGGACGACGCTCACGGAGTGGCAGTTCTTCCTCGAACCGCACTTCGACACGCTCGTGCCCGGAGCCACGCCGCAGCCGGCGCAGCTCGCCGAGGGCGCGCAGCTCGCGACCTCCCAGACCGCGCAGGCGAAGACGCTGGCGCGCAGCCTCCGGCGCGTCGGGCTCGCGGGCGACGCGCGTCACCTCGAGACCTCGATGAGCGCACTCAACGAGTCCATCGACAAGCTGACGCCGATCGCGGCCGGGAACTCCGTTGCTCCGCAACGCTTGCGCACGCTCATCGGCGCGGAGCGCGCCGCGATGGAGAACGTCTGGACCGTCACGGTTCAGACCACGTCCGACCTCGCGAACGGCATCACCGCAGCGGAGGTGACACAGGCAACGACTCACCTCGCGCTCGGTCGCCTGCTGTTCCTCGTCGCCGCGTGCCTCGATCTGCTGTTCGTGCTCGGCGCGTCGCTCGTGTTCGGCCTGCGCGCCGGGCGCTACGAACGCGCCCGGCGGCGCAAGGCGCTGCAGGGCGACTACGAGAACCAGCTGCAGAAGGCGCTCGACATGACCAGGACGGAGTCGGATGTCTACGCCATCGTGGGTGCCGCGTTGAACCAGTCGCTCCCGCAGCTGCAGATCGAGATGCTCATCGCCGACTCGAGTCACGCGCACTTCCGGCGCGCGCTCACGAACAGCGGCGAGTTCGAAGGATGCGGCGTCATCTCGCCGCTCGACTGCCCGGCGGCCAAGGCCGGTCAGGCACTCACGTTTCCGAGCAGCCGTGCGCTCGATGCGTGCCCGCACCTGAAGAACCGGGCCTCGGGTGAGTGCTCGGCGGTATGTCTCCCGTTGAACGTCGCCGGGCGCACGATCGGTGTCACGCACGCCGTCGGCAGCGACGGAAATCCGCCCGACGCGTCCGCGGTGGAAACGGTGAACTTCACCTCCGGACGAGGGTCGGAACGCATCGCCATGATCCGGGCGTTCGAGACGTCGGAAAACCAAGCCCACACGGATCCGCTGACCGGCTTGCTGAACCGGCGCAGCCTCGAGCTGCAAGTACGCGACCTGCAGAGCGCGGGAACTCAGTACGCAGTGGCGTACGGCGATCTCGACCGGTTCAAGTCGGTCAACGACACGTACGGCCACGACGCCGGCGACCAGGCGCTGCGCGTGTTCTCGGGCGTCTTGCGCGACTCGGTACGCCCGAACGACATCGTCGCCCGATACGGCGGCGAGGAATTCGTGATCGTGCTGCCCGATTGCACCTCCGAGGTCGCCGCCGGAGTGCTCGAACGCGTGCGCGAGAACCTCGCGCTGACGTTCACGCTCAGCACCAGTCGGGTGCCGCCCTTCACGGTGACGTTCGGCCTCGCGTCGACCGACTACGCCGGCGACTTCGACGAGATCGTCGCGATCGCCGATCGCGCACTTCTCGACGCGAAGGCGGCCGGACGCAATCGGGTCGGGATCGCACCGCGTCCGGCTCCTGCTCCTGCTCCTGCTCCCGCCGAGACCTGACCGCCGGCTACGCGAGTTGGCGCCACGCCGAACCGCCCTGGCAGAACCACAGGCGGTTCGCGCGGTCGACGAAGAGTTGCCCGGCGACACCGATCGCGGGCGGGCCGATCGCGCTCGACGGCACGAGTTGCAACTGCGCGGTCTTGCCGGAGAACTTTCCGCCGACACCTTGCGCGCTCTGGCCCTCGACTCCGGCGCCCGACCCCACGGTCGTTCCCTTCGACGCGGTCGCGCTGCTCTTGTCGTTCGCGACCGAAGCGACGATCGCGATGCCGACGCCGACCGTGCGACCGAACACGGCGCGATTCGCGTTCGTGACGTTCTCGATGTGCGCGTAGACACCGTCGCCGGCGCCGCCCTGACGGGAGTCGATCGTGGGCGCGGGATTCCACGCGTCGCCGGTGCGAGCCGCCACCGCCGACCCGCGGGCGCCGGCGTCGACCACACCCGGCAACCCCGGGCCCGGACTCGCGCCCGCGACCCCGGGCCGTACGAGTGCTGCCGCAGCCCCGGCGAGCGCGGCGCGCCCGCCGAACTTGATGAGCCCACGGCGGGCGACGGGCTTGTCGCCCGACTCGGCGTCGAAGCACGTCAGATTGTCTGAGATATATGTTGAGTTGTCCATGAGTGCCATGATGGCACGCATCTCGCGCCGGCGAAAGGGGTCCCGTCAGCTCGGTGCGGAGCGGCGGGCGCCGGCCACGACGCGGCGGAGGCGGTCGTGGGCGATCGCGACGCGAGCGGCATTGGCGCCGCACGCACCGTGCACGCCGCCCCCGGGATGCGCGCTCGCCGACGCGAGGTAGAGATTTCGGATCGGGGTCTCCGGCCGGCCGAGTCCGGGGATCGGCCGGAACACCAGCTGCTGGTACAGCTGCGAGGTGCCGGCCCCGACCGCGCCGCCGACGAGGTTGGCGTTCCTCGCTTCGAGATCGCCCGGCCCCATCACGTGACGAGCGCGCACGCTCGCGCCGAAGCCGGGCGCGAGCCGTTCGACCTCGCACTGCATGCGGTCGGCGAACCGCTCCAGACCGGAACGATCGAGGAGTCCGTCGGCTGCGGTCAACTCACCGGCGGCGTCGCCCCGGATCGCCCGGGGCACGTGCGAATACGCCCACACCGTCTCGGCGCCCGGTGGCATGCGCGTCGGATCGGTCATCGACTGCTGGCCCATGACCAGGAAGGGATGTGCCGGTACGAGTCCGCGCGCGAGCGCCGCGGTCGATTCGGTGAGGGAATCGACGCTGTCGGCGATGTGCAACGTCCCGGCCCGCCGGGCCGGCTCGGACGACCACGGAATCGGGCGATCGAGGTTCCAGTCGATCTTCACCGTGGCGTTGTCCCATTCGAAGCGCCGCAAGTCGTCGACCACTTTCGACGACAAGTGCTCGGCACCGACGAGATCGAGGTAGAGCGAAGGCGCACCGACGTCGGCGAGGACCGCTCGAGTCGCGCGCACCTCGTTTCCGCCGGTGCGTGCCGCGACGGCGCGGCGATCGCGGATCACCACCCGATCGACCGGGGAGTCGCACACGACGTCTCCGCCCCGTGACCGCAGCCGGGCGACGAGCGCGGCGGTGAGCATCCCGGCGCCACCCTCCGGCACGGGCCAACCGACGTCTTGGCCCAACCCGCACAGCACCCACGCGAAGAATCCGCCCAACACCGCCTCGGGTGAGAGATCGGCGTGCAGCGCGGAACCGGCGAGCAGGCGACGCGCCGAGTCCGAGCCGAAGTCCTCTTCGCCCATTCGCCGCACCGACAGCAGCGCGAACCGCGCCACGCGCGCCCAACCGTCGGACCACGCGCGCACCGCCAAGCGCGCGCTCGCGGTGATCGGCGGTGTCGGCGTGAACAGCGCGGCGATCAGCGGGTCACGCAGCCGGGTCCATCGATCGTGGAGACGCCGCCACGCGTCGCCGTCACCCGGGTAGATCGCGTCGAGCGACGCGGCGGTCTCGTCGAGATCCGTCGACAACACCGGACAGGTGCCGTCGGCGGCCGGATGCGCGAGCACGAGCGGCGCCTGGCGCCATCGCAACCCGTGCTCCTCGAGGTGCAACCCGGTGATCGCAGGTGACACGAACGCGAACGGATAGAACGCGCTGAACAGATCGTTGACGAAGCCGGGCTCCATGAGCTCGGCCGACCGGACCGCGCCACCCGGCTCGGGAGCCGCTTCGAGCACGGTGACGCTCCAGCCGCGATCGGCGAGCAGGTTGGCGGCGACGAGACCGTTCGGTCCGGCACCGATCACGACGGCATCGGGCATTGGATGCTCTCAGTGCTGGTGATGGCCGGGGTGAGCCGGGGCGGCGCGCGAAGTACCAGTGTGGACGGGATCGTCGATGCACGCGTGGCATTCGACCTCGAGGGTGGCGTGCTCGATCCCGAACCGACTCGCCAGCATCGACTTCAGCTCCGTTGCGCGCTCCTGCGCGTCGTGCAGGCTGAGCGGGCCCGAGAGCACGACGTGGGCGGAGAGCGCGGAAGACTCGGAACCGAGCGACCAGACGTGCATGTGGTGCACCGCCTCGACCCCCGGCTCCTGGTCCAACGCGTCTCGCAACGCCGCGATGTCGAGATCGCTCGGCACCGCTTCGAGCAGCACTCGCGTGGCGGCGCGCAGAACGCTCCACGCACCCACCAGCACCAAGGCCGCGATCGCGAGCGACGCGATCGGGTCGAGGCGCTCGGTACCGAAGGCGAGCGCGCCTGCGGCCGACACCACGACCGCGAGCGACCCGAGCGCATCGAGCGCGAGGTGCCAGAGCGCGGCCCGCAGGTTGAGGTTCCCGTGCGCGGTGCGCGCCAGCGCGAGCGCGCTCACCACGTTGACGATCACGCCGGCGATGCCGATCGCGAGCACCCCGGCCGCGTCGAGGTGGTGCGGGCTGCCGAGCCGGCGAATCGCCTCGACCACGATCGCGACCGCGCCCGCGAAGAGCAGCACGCCGTTGGCCTGCGCGGCGAGGATCTCGGCGCGTTCGAAGCCGTACGTGTGGCGCTCCGTGGCCGGACGCTGCGCGAAGGCCAGCGCGGCCAAGGCCAACCCGAGCGCCAGCACGTCCGAGGTGAGGTGCGCGGCGTCGGCGAGCAACGCCAGGCTCCCGAACAGGAAGCCACCGACGACCTCGAGCACGAGGAACGCCGCGTTCGCGCCGAGTGCGATCAGCAGGGATCGCCGGCGAGCTCGGAAGGACGTGTCGATACCGACAATTTAGGCAGACCGGGGCCCGACCTAGGCCTTCGCCTCCCCGAGACGCTCTTCGCGGGCCGCCTCCCGGCGGAACAGCTCCTCGACGTCGGTGTGCATCTTCTCCGCGCTCGGCGGCCAACCGGTGGGGGTCACCGACTCCTCGATCTCGCTCGGGTCGACCGCCCGACGCTCGTTCGAGGCCTGATACACCGCGAACGCGAGCTGCAGCGCCTCGATGCCCTTTTGCGGTGAGAGGTCGGGCACCTGACCCGAGAGGATCCCGTCGACGAAGCCCGCCGCGGCGTGACGGAACGACCCGTCGTACGACGCGTCGAGCTCGGCAAACGACGATTGGCGGCCATCTTCTTCGTAGAGCACCAACGGGGGCAGGTCGACGTGCAAGTTGCCGCACAGGCGCGTCACCCACACGAAACCACGGGTGCCCTGGATCTCGAAGAACTCGTCGGCACCGTAGTAATCGCTGCGAATGAACATGTCGGGCGCGTACGACACCTCCATCATCCCGAGGAGATCGTGACGCGCGTACTCCCACAGCGCGACCGTGGGCGCCTCGAAGAACAGCGGGCCCTGGCGGACGACCGCCTGCACGCTGCGAACCTGCTCGTCGACCAGCCACAGCGCCATGGCGTACTTGTGCATCACGTCGTCGAAGAGGTGACCGCCGGGACTCTGATTGTTGAACCGCCACGAGTAGCCGGCCGGGTCGAGGTTGGCCTGGAACTCCGACTCGGTACGACCCACGACAGTCTTGATCCGCACCACCGTGGGATCGCCGATGATGCCCGACGCGATGAGGTCACGCGCCTTGCGCAGCGGCGGGTAGTAGCAGGCCTGCTCGGTGACCCGGAAGATCACGCCGGCTTCGGCCGCGGCGGCGACCATGCGCCGACCGTCGGACACCGTGTTCGCGATCGGCTTCTGGACGCTCACGTGCTTGCCGGCGCGGGCGGCGGCGATCACGTGCTCGGCGTGCAGCGGCGTGGGCCCGAGGATCTCCACCGCGTCGACGTCGGGATCCGCGAGCAACGCGTCGAGCTCGGTGTACGTGCGTTCGACGTGCCACTCGCGCGAGCGGCGTTCGAGCACGTCGGCGCGAGGGTCGCACAGCGCGACGACGTCGCAGCTCTCGTGCGCGAGGTAGCCGGGCACGTTGAGCGTCGCGATGTTACCGACGCCGACAATCCCGATCCGAACCCGATCCATGTCTCTCCCTCAGTTCGTCACTGCGTTGGGGCCGAGCCGCCGCCGTAGCTCGGCTTCGTACTCGCGCACGGCCGGCCCGGCGTGTTGTTCCTTCAGGCGCGTGAGGTTCGGGTAGCCGGCGTCGCGCTCGGCGTCCCACTCGTCGGCGAAGCGCCCCGACTCGATGTCGTCGGCGAGGGTGCGCATCGTCGACGCGAAGTCGAGGTGGTCGTAGCGGCCGCGCCGCGTGAGCTGGCCGTACTGACTCGTCGGCGAGTGGAACTCCGACTGCACCGCGTAGCCGACCTCCCGCAGCAACCGGTAGGTGCGCTCGACCTCGCCCGAGAGCACCAACTCGACGACGATCGCCTCGATCGGGATGCCGTGCTCCATCATCGTCTGCACGAACGTGTTGTTGACCGCGGCCAGCGCCGGCGAGAGCACCTGCTCGACTCCGAGGTCGAGCACGGCCTCCTGCATCGGCGTGAGCGCGAGACCGCCCTGCCGCAGGCCGCCGATCGCCTTGGCGATCGCGAGCACGCGCGCAAGGGCGCGTCCGGTCGCGTCGTGGTGCACGCCGACGGCGGTGATGAAACCGACGCCCTCCTCGTAGCACAGGCGCACTTCGGGCCCGAGCATGCGGGGGGCGACCATGCCGCTGTCACCCGGCGGGTCCAATCGGCCGAAGCCGAGCGTGTACCCGCTCGCGACGATGACGCACGAGTCGGGGCTTGGCGAGAGCGGCAGCAACGCGATCACATCGTCGGGCACGAGGATGCAGATCACGTCGGCTTCGTTCGCGGCCTCGAGGTCGCGCGCCTCGAAGCCGTCGGCCTCCGCCTGCTCGCGCGTCTCGTCGCGGCGCACGCACACGATGGGTGAGCACCCGCTGTCACGCAGGTTCAACGCCCACGAACGGCCCTGATTGCCGTAGCCGACGACGGCGACCTGCTCGCCCGCCAGCGTGCCGAGGTCTCCGTCACGCTCGTAGTAGATCGTGGTCATGGGAACGACGCCTCCTCGGTGAGTCGCAGCTCCGGGGTGCGCGCCCGTGAAGCCTGACAAGTTGCCTATCCGCCCTTCGACCTCCGCCGCAAACTGCTCGGGCCGCGACAACGACGAACGCCGGGGCCTCGAGCACCGCGTCGGCGGCGCGCGTACGCCACTTCGTAGGATCCGGCGATGCGCTTCACGATCGGGTTGCCCACTGACCACGTCGACCGGGCCGAGGAGTTCGTGACGGGAGAGGCCGTGATGGCGTGCGCGCGCACGGCCGAGGCAGCCGGCTTCGACGCGTGCTTCGTGACCGACCACCCCGCGCCCGACGAGAAGTGGCTGGCCGGGGGCGGGCACCACGCGCTCGACCCCTTCGTGGCGCTCTCGTTCGCGGCCGCGGCGACCACCCGCATACGCGTGCAGACCCACATCCTCGTGCTGCCCTACCGCAATCCGCTGCTCACCGCGAAGT
>CAZLEC010000036.1:0-14903 GCA_964558245.1 uncultured Burkholderiales bacterium
GGGTCGTTCGCGCCCGCGGCCGCCGGCGACGACGTCACGGATTGCAACGCGTTGTTGCTCACCGGGATGCTCACGATCGTGTCGGCAGTGAGTGGGCTGTTGGGGTCGCCCGACGCGGCCAGGAGCGATGTGGCGTCGGGGGCCCAGAACTCGATCTTGGTGTCGCTGCGCATGATGCACGGATTGCTCGCGCTCACCGGCGGCGGCGCGGTCGAGCACGCGACCGACGGCGACAACGTGCTCGTGCTCGGCGCCGAGAAGTTCACTTCGGTCACTCCGGTGAACCCGCTTCCGAGCGCGGTGACGGCCTCGCCGCCGACGGCGGGCCCGCCGGAGACGTTGTCCGGGCCCACCTGGGTTGCCGAGAACGTGCCCGAGAACACGCCGGTGACAACCGGCACTTTCGCGGTGTACTTGTCGAGCGACGTGACCGGCGACAGCTCGGTTCCGCCGGTTTTCGGAACGGAAACCTGGACGTCGACGGTCGCGTCGGAATTGGCGCCGGCGGAGTTCACCGCGATCGTGAGATTGGGCGCGGTGGCGAACGTGATCGCGGTGTCCGTGACCGTGACGCCGGTTCCGGTGAGCGGTACGGTCTCGGCGGCGCTTCCGTTCACGAGGAAGTTCACGGCCGTGGCTCCCGTGAACCCGTGGCCGGCAATCGTCATCTGACCGAGGCCGGCGACCGGCCCTGACGTCGGGGTCACCGATGTCACGGCGAGATCGCTGTAGGTGAATTGGTCGGCGGTCGGGTTCGCGGGGCTGGTGACACCCGCGGCCGTCACCGCGACGTCGGTCGCGAGGCTGTGCTGGCCGCCGGGGAGCGCGGCGGTCGCGTCGCCGGTCACCGCGGTGAGCGTCGTGTCGTTCTGCACCACCACGCTCGTCGCCGGAATGGCGGTACCGCCGCCCGGCGGCACCAGGTTCACCTGGTCGGTGGCGCCCGCGTTCCCGAACCCGCTGCCGGTCACGGTGATCGCGGTGCCGCCCGTGATCGCGCCGGTGGCAGGACCCGTCACGCCCGTCGCGACCACACCGGTCACGGTGACAGCCTTCGGGGCCGGCGCCCACACCGCGTCGAACTCGGAGTTCGGGTCGCTCGGCTCGATCGACCCGCCCGACCCGTTGCACGGGAGGGGACCGAGGGTGCACACGAACGACGCGCCCTGGTTGTTGTTCGCGAACTCGTCGTACCAGAGCAGCTGCGTGCCCTGCACCTGGGGATTCGAGATGACGGTGGCATCGGGCCCGTTGGCGACCAGGGTCGGGCTGCCGCCCGCGGCGGGCACGCTCCAGAGCCCGTTCGTGCCGCCGACTTCTGCGGAGAAGTAGTAGGTCGAGCCGTCGGGCGACGCCGACGGGTACCCACCGACCGAATTCGTGCCCGTCGTCGGCAGGGTCACATTGACCTGTTGGTTCGTCACGGTGGTCTTGGCCGGATAGGGCGCGGTGAGCGTGGGCGCCGGGAACGCGAACAGTTCGTTGCCTCCGGGTGCGAGGCACTGGCTGAACACGATGGTGTTGTTCGACGCCCAGAACGCCTCGTCTCCGCACAAGGGGAGCAGCGAGATTCCGTTCGATGCCTGCAGCTCGGTCGGGCTGCCGCCGGAGGTGCTGACGATCCACATCGTGTCGCCGGTCGAGGTGTACACGACCTCGCTCCCGTCGGGCGAGATCGCGGGATCGGTGGCGTTCTGATCGGCGACGATCGTCTGCGTCGCGCCGGCGGCCGTGCGCACACCCAGCCCGAGCACCGAGAGGAAATCGAACGGACCGGGATTCATGTAGGAGCCGAACTCGTAGACCATCTTCGACCCGTCGGCCGACCACCGCGAGGTGTAGCCCGCGCCGCCGCCGAGCAGCAGCGTCGGGTTGGTGCCGGCGGGGGTGGGGTACTGCAGCTGGTAGATGCCGGGGGCGGTGCACCAGGTCGGGTTCGACGCGGCCTTGCAGTAGTCGAAGAACTGGATCGTGCTCGTCGGCGCGGCTCCCGCCGGTGACGCGGTCGAGAGCGCACCGCCGAGCGGTGCGACCAACGCGACGACCAGTGCCATCACCGCGATGACGCGAGCGGCAACGCCGCCCCGGATCCGCCGACCGGAGTCGTTGTCGATCGTCATGTTCGAGCCCCACTTCTCTCGACAGTGCTTCGATGTCCGAACGTACGGAGCGGGCGATCGTCTGCCATCCGTAACCGGCTACTGATTTCTCGCCGCGTCGAGCTTCGCCTCGGCGATCTCGAGCAACGCGGGCATCGACTCCCGCGGGACCTCGAGCCGGTCGGCGATGTCGTCGGCCGCGATTCCGGCGTCGCGCAGCGCGAGCGCGAGCGCGTACACGACCGGCAGAGCAAGCAGGGCCGCGCGGTCGGAAGGCGTCACGCCCCGACCGTACGAGTGGCCCGGCCGGTCCCACATCGGTAACGCGCTACTGAATTCCTCCGCTCGACGGCGACAGCGGGGCTCCGGATTCGTACGATGGTGCCGTGGGGACGGGGGAGTCAGCGCCCGGCATGGTCGGGCGTCAGGAGGAGCGCGATCTCGTCACCTCGCTGCTCCGCGCGGGGCGCAGTGTCGTGCTCTCGGGAAGCGCCGGGGTGGGCAAGACGCGCCTCGCGCAGGAGGTCGTCGCCGAGGCGCGAGCCTCCGGGCTCGCGACAACGTGGATCAGCGCGACGCAGTCGAGTCGCGACATCCCGTTCGCGGCCCTGAGCCCGCTGCTCCTCGCCGACTCGACCGCGGCCGACGAGGCGATGACCCCGGCCTGGGTGTTGCGCACGTTGGGGCGGGCGCCCGGTTCCGGGACGCCGGCGCTCCCCGACGTCGTGGTGGTCGACGATGCGCATCTCCTCGACGACGCCTCGGCGACCTCGATCCTGCAGCTGATCACTGCGCACCGGGCGACCGTGCTCTTGACGCTCACCATCCGGGCGGTCGCGCCCGACGCGGTCACCGCAATGTGGAAGGACGGCGCCGCGGAGCGCGTCGAGCTCCTGCCGCTCTCCCGGCGCGAGACCGACGCGCTCGTCGCCGAGGTCCTCGGCGGCCCGTGCGACGCGCTCACGCTCGAACGGATCTGGCAGACCGCGTCGGGCAATCCGCTGTACGTCCGGGAGGTGGTCGACGCCGCGAGCGCGGGCGGCCGGCTCGTTCTGCGCCGAGGCCGGTGGCAGCTCGAGGCCGGCAACGAATTGACCGGGGCCCTCGTGGAGCTCGTGACTGCTCGGATCGATCGACTCGACCCGCGAGTGCGCCGCGTCCTCGAAGTCGTCGCGCTCGCGGCGCCCGTGCCCCTGCGCGTGCTCGAACAGGTGGTGGAGCTCGATGCCGTCGCCGAGGCAGAGGAGCGCGGGCTCGTCGAGGTCGTTGCCGACCGCGACCGCGCGGTCGCGCGCGCAACGCACCCGATGCACGCCGAAGCCGCACGTTCGATGCTCCCGGGCGCGCGGCAACGGATGTTGTGCCGATCGCTCGCCGACGCGATCGAAGCAACCGGATTGCGCCGTCACGAAGATCTGCTGCGGTTCCTCGACTGGCGGCTCACCGCGGGCGACGGCGCGCCGGTGGACCTTCTCGTGCGCGGCGCGTGGCGGGCGACCGAGGCGCTCGACATGCGACTCGCGGAGCGGTTCGGGCGCGCCGCGGTGGCGATCGCACCCGATCATCACGCGGCCAGGCTCGCGCTCGCCGACGCGATCTACCGCCAGGCCCGACACGCGGACGCGCTCGAGGTGCTCGCGGCGAGCGACGCGGTCGACGACCGCGCCCGCACCGAGGTCGTCGTCGCCCGGGCGAAGTCGTTGTGGGGTCTCGGACGGCTCGTCGAAGCCGAGTCGATCCTGCTCGACGCGGCGTCGGGTATCACCGATCGCGGCTGTCTCGGCTGGCTCCAAGCGTTCCGGGCCACCGTGCGCGCCGCACTCGGCTATCCGGCCGAGAGCATCGCGTTGGCCCGGCCGATTGCCGACGACCCTTCGTACGGTGCGCGCACGACACTCTCCAGCCTGAGCTCGCTCGCGCTGGCGCTCGCATTCTCCGGGCGGTCCGCCGACGCGGCCGCGGCGGTCGCCCGCGGCCGCGATCCCGAGCTGCTCGCGGCGGCGGAGTCGCGCACTCTGCTGAGCTGGATGGAACCCGCGCTCTGGGCGGCGGCGTGGCTCTCCGGCGACCTTGCCGCCGCGGAGACGCTGGCCGAGGCCTACCGACGCTCCGGACTCGAGACGCGTGATCCCGAACGCGTCGCGGGCGGCTCGATGGGCGTGGGTTGGGCCGCGCTGATGCGCGGCGAGATCGCCGGCGCCGTCAGCCGGCTGGAAGATGCTGTCGCGTTGACCCCGCCCGACGACCGCATCGGCATCAAGACGATCGCGCTCGTCGGTCTCGGCTGGGCCCACGCGTGGAACGGCGACGAGCGCGCGGCCGTCGCGGCCCTCGACGAGGCCGAGGCCGCCGCCGCGTCGGGTGCGCGCTGGTTCGATCCGTGTGTGACGATCGGCCGGGCGTGGGTCGCGGCGGCGGCCGGCGACGATCGCGGCGCGCGAGATCTGTTCGAACGCTCGGCCGACGAGAGCGCGCGAAGAGGTCTCCTGCCGTACGCCCTCTTCGCGCTGCACGGGCTCGCGCGCCTCGATCGGGCCGGTGCGGTGACCGTGAGGATCGCCGCGCTCGCGCGCGGCGCCGACGGGCCGTTGGCGCCGGCCGTGGCCGCGCACGCCCAGGCGCTCGCCGCGGACGACCCCGGCGCACTCGAAGCGTGCGGGGCGCGGTTCGACGAGCTCGGCATGTGGATGCTCGCGGCCGAATGTGCCGCCGCGGCCGCGCGCGCACACGAGGCGCGCGGCGCCGCGTCGTCGGCGGAGGCGGCCCGGGCCCGGTGCGACGACATGTTGCGCCGGTGCGAGGGCGCGTGCCCGGCGACCGTCGAGCGCCTGCGAACGTCGTCACCGTTGACCGCGCGCGAACGCCAGATCGCCCGGCTGGCCGCGGGCGGGCGCACGACGCGCGAGATCGCCGACCAGCTCAACGTGTCGGCGCGTACCGTCGACAGTCATCTTGCCCACGTCTACGCCAAGCTCGGCGTCGACGGCCGGCACGAGCTCGCGGCGGCGATCGGCGCGCCGGCGATCTGAGCCCCGGGTCAATCGATGGCGCGTTGCCACTCCGGCCGCGCCGCGGCCGCGCGCACGTCGCTCGCCTCGAAGAGGATCGGGAGCGGGATGCCGTCGGAGCGGCGGGTCAGTCGGTAGCGAAAGCGATCGGGACCGCCGACCACCTCGGAGATCGTGAACCCGCAGATCCAACGATCATGGAAGCGAGACCGCACTTCGACCGCGGTCTCGATCTCGAGCGCGTAGCCGTACGTGTCGAGCCTGATCTCGGCCCGCAGGTCGTTGGCCGCGTCGGTTTCGACCACGCCACCGAGCGCGGAGGGGCGAGCAGCCGTGGGCAAGGCCGTTCCGATGACCATCTCGCGCATGAGGAACTCGATCGCGTCGAACTGCTCGGCGCGTTCCTGTTGGTGCGCGTCGAGTTGCACGGCGATGCGGTCGATGGTGTCGGCGATCCGGTTCAACGCCTTCGTCGCCTCGTCGGGCATCGCTTCGTCGGGAACGAGGTCTTCTTCGTCGGTTACCGGCGCGTCTTGCGCGCGGGCGCGGCGCACCGCCGGTCGTTGAAGGGTGTGGCCGCGTACGCCGTCGATCGCTCGCTGCAGCGCGCGGGTTCCCTCGGCGCGGGCCTGATCGGAGACACGGCGCAGCATCATCGTTCCACCTCGCGGACCCTAAACCGAAAGGCAATCCGTCGCCACCGGACAAATGTCAACATCGTGTCCGCGCGCGCTACGTGCGCGAACGGCTACGGGAGATAAATGTCCAAGGTGTCGGCCCGCGCGTGCGTTACGAGAGCGACCAGGGGAGTGGCGAACCCGTCGGGCCGAGTGTGCGCGTTGCGTGCGTGCGGCCGAGGTCGATCAGGGCCTTGTGGAATTCGCGGTCGAAGAACAAGAAGCTGAGCAGGTCGCCGTGACTCTGGTGGGTGCCGCCGAGGAGCCGGCCGAGCAACCCGAGATCGGAGAGCGGCCTGTGGATACCGGTGTACCGCCGCGTGTACACCTCGTTCGCGGTGCGGCCGATGAGTCCGGGCTTGGGCGGTCCCAGATAGAGGTTCGGGATGGCGCGGTAGCTCTTCGAGGCCTGGTTCCGCCCGCCCGAGAGGAGCGCGTTGACCCGTCGGAGTGCCCGGATGTCGTCGGCCATCCGGTCCTCGAGGAGTGAGTGCATCACCACCGCGCTCGCGTCGAACACGTCGGGCTCGCCCGGCGCGACCGGCTTGGCGTGCGGGCCGGCGGGGTCGGGGGTCGTGGCGATCACCACCACGCGATCGGCGCCCAGCGTGATGGCGGGCTTGATCGGCGCGTTGAGCTTGACGCCGCCGTCGATGTACCAGCCGCGGTGCTTGGGCGGGGCGTCGACGTGCACGGGCCGGAAGGCGACCGGAATCGCAGCCGAGGCCATCACGTGGGCGGGCCGCAGGATGGTCTTGGCGTAGTCGACCTCGAAGTCTTGCGCGGGAACGACGAGGTCCTGGCCCTGCACGAACACGACACCGCGCCCGCGGGCACACGATGTCGCGACGATGCCGGCCGTGTGCACCCACCCGGAGCCTCGAAGGTTCCGGTCGAGCTGGTCCCAGTCGAGTCGTTGTTCCATCGTTGATCCGAGCGGTCGCGAGTCGAGCAGGCTCGTGAGATGACCGGGCAGGTGAAAGAGCTCGGCCGCGAATCGGGCCGCGGTCTGGGGCACCGTCTCGAGGATCGGGCTGATCACGTCGCTGACGTCGACGGTGGTCCAGAGCTCGGTCATGGCGTCGACGGCCTTGTCGACTTCGGCGAAGGCCGAGAGGATCGCGGTGTTGATCGCGCCGGCGCTCGTGCCGATGAGCACGACCCTCTGACCGGGTTCCTCGAGCAGGCGGGGCACGAGTACCGACAGGACACCGGCTTCGTACGCGCCGCGCGCGCCCGCGCCGGCGAGGACGATCGCGGTCGTCTGCTCGGTGGGCTTCGTGCGAGATGCACGCGTCGCCGTACTGCGTCGAGGCGGACGCTGCGCGGTGCGCCCGACTGCGTTCGAGGCGGTCTTCTTGGTAGCCGGCATCGTCCACCCCCGTTTCGAGGAACGAGACGCGCGGACGATACTTCGCGGCCGGGCGCGTGTCGGGCACCCGCGCGGCCGGTGTGCTCTCGCGTCCGCCTACGCGCGGCCGGTGAGCGCGAGCCCGGTCTCGGTGAAGGTGTGGGCCGCCATCGCCGACTGCGCGGCAGCGTACGTCTGGGCCTGGACCTGGGCCGACGACTTCGCATCGAGCGACGGGGTCCACGTCGAGTACGCGAACGTCTCCCACGACCAGAAGCCGGACACGACCGGGCTTCCCGACTTCGTCGCCCACTCGCGAGTCGCGCGCACGAACTCGACGTCGAGCGGCTCCCAGAACGAGAAGCAGTTCAGCGCGCCCTGTTGGTTGCTGGCTGCGACCGAGCCCGTCGCGCTCGTCGTGCCTTTGTAGAGCCAGGTCTCGTCGGCGACGATCGGAAGGTGCGCGTCGTGCGCGACTCGGCTCGTCGCGACGAGGTTGGCCGCGGTGCCGGCGGTGGCGGGATAGATGTGGGTCACGAGACCGTTGATCCCCGTGCCGAGGATCGCCTGGTCGAAGGACACCGGGAACCACGACGCCGCGCCCGCGAGGAGCTTGGTCGTACCGTGGGGGCCGATCGCCTTGACCGTGTCGGCGACGAACTCCCGGAAGCCGGAAACCGTTTGGAGGCTGCGGATGCCCGTGAGGATCGCCTCGGTGTTGGGTTCGGAGATGAGGTCGAGATAGTCGGGGTGCACGTTGTCGATCACCGTGCGGGCCTGCTGCGCGGTGAGCTTCGCCCAGCCGGCCGCGGTGGTGGGGTACTTGTACGAGCACTGCGCGTAGATCGTGCCGCAGAACAGCGCGCCGAGCTCCACGTCGACCGCGAGGCCGCGAGCGCGGGCGGCGTTCGCGGTCTTGACCCAGAACTGGGTGTAACGGTCGGCCTGCGCCGTGTATTGCGGCAGGAGGAGCGGCAGCTTGACGCCGAGCACGACCCCGCCGACGCCGAGCCGTTTGAACGCGTCGAGGCTGTTGTCGACCTGCGTCGGCGTCGTCGGCTTCAGGAGGTCCGACATCCGGTTGCCGTTCGCGTCGAGCAGCTCGGCGAAGCCGATCTGCTTGCTCGCCGGTGTGCTCGCGTAGGTGGGCATCGCGTCGATCGCGCGGGCGTACGCCTGGAGATCAGCGGCGGTTCGGTCGTACTCGCTCCGGAACTTGGACGGAACCGGCGCGCTCGCCGCGGCTGCCGAACCACCGGTGATCGGGACGACGGCAATCGAGACGACGGCCGGAACGAGCAGGCCGATCAGTGCCCGCGACCCGATCGGGCGGCGACGCCGGGCGCGCTCGTGACCCATGATGGTCGTTCAGGATACGGGGCGGTGCGCAGAGCTGTCCGGGCGCGTTGATGCGAGACTGGCGCCGTGGTGCCCGATCTGATCCTCGACTGCGACCCGGGTCACGATGACGCCGTCGCGCTCGCGGTCGCCGCGCACCGGGGCCGGCTGCTCGGTGTCACCACGGTGGCCGGGAACGTCTCGCTCGAGGACACGACCCGGAACGCGCTCGCGATCGTGCAGATGCTCGGCGTCGACGTCGAGGTGCACTCGGGCGCCGCGGCTCCGCGCGCCGGACGCCCGGTCGACCATGCCGCGCACGTGCACGGGGAGCACGGCCTCGCCGGCGCGACGCTCCCGGCGCTGACCCGAACCGTTGCGTCCGACGACGCGGTGGGGTTCCTGCTCGAGGTCACGCGCCGCCAACCCGGCGCGTGGATCGTCGCGACCGGCCCGCTCACCAACGTGGCCGCCGCGCTGGAGCGCGATCCGACGATCACCACACGGATCGCGGGAATCTCGATCATGGGTGGCGGCACGTTCGGCAACGTCACCGCCGCGGCCGAGTTCAACATCCACTTCGACCCCGAAGCGGCCGACATCGTGCTGCGGTGCGGGGCGCCGTTGAGAATGTGCGGCCTCGATCTCACGCACCAGCTCCTCGTCGACGAACAGATGGTCGCGCGATCGCGCGCGACCGGGAACGCCTTCGGGCGGTTCGCCGCCGACTTCCTCGGTGGGTACCTCGCCAACGTCCGCGCCCTCCACGGAGACGCGCTCGACGCCGCGCTGCACGATCCGTGCGCGGTGCTCGCCGTCACCGACCCGCACGTGCTCACGACGACGACCCGGCCCGTGGTGATCGAGACGGCGGGTGAGCACACGCGCGGTATGACCGTCGTCGATCGGCGATCATGGGCGCGCGGCGGCAACGTCGAGTGGGCGCACACGATCGACGCGCCGGCCGCGACCGCCATCATTCTCGATTCGATCGCGGGCGCGCCGTGACGGCGCCGCTCGAGGGGATCCGCGTCTTGGACCTGTCGCGCGTGCTGTCGGGACCGTCGTGCGGGAAGGCGCTCGCCGACCTCGGCGCCGACGTGATCAAGGTCGAGCCTCCCGAGGGTGACCTCACCCGAACCGCGCAGCCGCGTGTCGGTGGGTTGCCGGTGTACTTCGCGCAGCAGAACTGCGGGAAGCGATGCGTCTCCGTCGACCTCAACCTCGAAGCCGGCCGCGACGTGGCCTTGCAGCTCGCGGTCGCGTCCGACGTGGTGCTGGAGAACTTCCGGCCGGGTGTGCTCGAACGGCTCGGCCTGGGTTACGACACGGTGCGCGCGCGCAACCCGAAGGTCGTGTACTGCTCGATCACCGGCTACGGCCAGGACGGTCCGATGGCGAGCCGGCGCGCGTACGCGCCGGTCATGCACGCCGAGCTCGGGCTGATGGAGCTCACCGCGCGCCGGTTGCACGCCGCGCCGCGCCCGGAGGCCGTTTCACACGCCGACATGTACTCGGGGCTGCAGGCGACGGTCGGCATCCTCGCGGCGCTCGTGCAGCGCGGCCGCACGGGTGCCGGTCAGCACATCGACGTCTCCATGGCCGAAGTCATGTTGCAGGCCACCGAATGGACCGCGGTGGAGCTCGCCGGCGGGCAGGGCGATCTCATGCACATCTTCGGCAGCTTCAACGCGCCCGTGCTCCGGCTCGGCGACGGCACCGTCGTGCACGTGCCCGGCGATCCCGTGTCGAGCTTTCCTGCGTGGTGCGTGGCGATGCAGCGTCCCGATCTCGCCACCGACGAGCGGTTCGCCACACGGGAGACTCGGCACGCGAACCGCGCCGCGATGCTCGAGCTGTTCCAGGAGTTCGCGAGCACGTTCTCCGACTTCGGCGATTTCGAGGCGGCGCTCGGCAAAGCGCGCCTGGCGGTGGGAGAGATGCGGACGCTCGCCGACGTGGGCGATGCCGATTGGGCACGCGATCGCGGCGCGTTGATCGACGTGGGCAACGACGAGAGCGGACCCCTGCGTCTCCCGCGTTCGCCGTTCCGCTTCTCGGCGGCGTCGGCCGGCACGACGGGAGTGCCCGCGTGGCAGGGGCAGCACAACCGCGAAGTGCTGCGCGAGGTGCTCGGCCTCTCCGACGGCGAGGTCGACCGACTCGAGCGCGACCGCGTGCTCGTCGACCGGCCCGCGCGCCCGGGCGGCGGCTGACTGCGGTCAGGAGAAGATCGCCCGAACGTCCGTCTTGGTGACCTTCCCCATCGTGTTGCGCGGCAGCTCGGGCAGTACCGCGAATCGCGTCGGGACCTTGGCGGCCGCGAGCTGTTCCTTGCCCCACGCGCGTAATTCGTCGCCCGTGAGTGCCGGTGTGTGAAGCACAACTGCGGCACACACCCGTTCGCCCCATTCGTCGTCGGGGATGCCGACCACCGCGCAGTCGACGACCGCCGGATGGGTCCGGTAGACCTCCTCGATCTCGAGGGCCGACACTTTTTCGCCTCCCGTCTTGATGATGTCGACCGAGGCGCGGCCGAGGAGCCGGTAACCGTCGGGCGTGTGTTGCGCGACGTCGCCGGTGCGGAACCATCCGTCGACGAACGACGCCGCGGTCTCGTCGGCGCGCTGCCAGTACTCGAGAAACACTTGCGGGCCGCGTACGAGGAGCTCACCCGCGGCGCCGTCGGGCACGTCGACGCCGTGGTCGTCGACCACGCGAACGGAGATTCCGGGCAGCGGCTCGCCGACCATGCCCGGGACCCGTCGTTCGAGCGTGTTCGAGAGCGCCATGCCGAGCTCGGTCATGCCGTAACGCTCGAGCAGGACCTGGCCGGTGAGCTCGTGCCAGCGCGTAAGTGTCGAGACCGGCAGCGCGGCCGAGCCCGACACCATGAGCCGCGCTCGCGCCGCGCCGGCCGACCAACGCCGGCGGTCGCCCGCGTCGGCTGCGTCCCAGCATGCGATGAGGCGCGTGTAGATCGTCGGCACCGCCATGAACAGTGTGATGTCGCCGGAGGCGAGCCGGTCCCAGGTCGCGAGCGCATCGAATCCGCCGGGTGCTTCGCACCGCGCGCCGGCCCAGAGCGCGCACAAGGTGACGTTCACCACGCCGTGCACGTGGTGGAGCGGCAGCACGAGGAGGGTCCGATCGTCGAGCGACCAAGACCACGCGGCGACGAGGCTCTCGATCTGCGCCTGGAGCGAGCCGTGCGTGTGCACGACGCCCTTGGGCCGCCCGGTGGTGCCGCTCGTGTAGAAGACGATGGCCCGGCGGGCCGGGTCGGCGGGCGCCGGACGCCCAACGGGCGTGGCGTCGTCTCCGTCCGTGCCGACGACGATGACGCCGGCGCCGACGGGCCGCGCCAGTCGTCGAGCGGCCTCCGCGTTGGCCGCGGACGCGATGATCACGGTGGCTCCCGTGTCGGCGAGGAAGTACGCGAGCTCGGCGTCGGGATGGGCCGGATGCAGCGGGACCGCGAGCCCGCCCGCGCGCCAGCACGCGAGCAACCCGACGACGAAGTCGTGCCCGGCGTTGCAGAGCAACGCGATGCGTGCGGGCGCGGGATCGCCGGTGGGGGAGCCGGCGCCGAGCCGGGCTGCGAGACGCGCCGCATCGGCGAACACCTGCGCATAGGTCCACGCCCCGGCCGGGTCGACGATCGCGGGCTGCTCGGCGTGGTGCTCGACGCGGTCGGCGATTGCCGTCATGCCGGCAGCCTATGAGCGGCCTGTCGTCAGGCCGCCACGGGCGACTTCCACGACGCGACCGTCTCGCGCAACGCGTCGGTCGTGGGTGTGGGCTCGACGCCGAACGTCGCCGTGAACCTCGACGAGTCGAGGACGAACGGCCGCTCGACCTGGTATCGGATCTCGCGCAAGCGACGCACCATCGGCGACACGAGTCCGACCGCGCCGAGCGCCGCGCCCGGGATCGATCCGACCTTGGGCCGGGCGACGCCGGCGATCTGGGCGAACTCCGCGATCATCTCGCGTTGGCTGCGCGGCGCGTCGGTGGGAACGTGCCAGGCGTGTCCCCACGCGCGCGCATCGGTTCCGAGGATCGCGAGCGCGCGCGTCACGTCGGGAACGTAGGTCCAGCTGTGCGCGAGGTCGGGATTCCCGAGCACGCGCACCGACTTGCCGGCGAGGATGCGGGGGACGACGCGGCCGAGCTGGCTCGAGTCGGTGAGGCCGGGCCCGAAGAAGTCCGACGCCCGCGCTTCGGTGACGCGCACGCGACCGGCTCGATGCGCCGCGATCGCGTCGTTCCACATCTGCGCGCGGATCCGTCCGTTGGTGAACGTCGCGGCGAGTGGGTCGTCTTCCGTGATCGGGTGATCGACGGGTCCGTAGGCGTAGAGGTTGCCCGTCGTGACGAGCACCGAGCCGCTCTGCTCGGCCGCGTCGAGCAGCGCGGCCGCGAGCGGCGGCCAGTCGGCGGCCCAACGGTCGTAGCGCGGGTTCGCGCAGTTGTAGATCGCGTCGGCCTGCTCCACCAGGCGGGCGAGCGATCCCGGCTGCGCGGCGTCGGCCGCGACCCGCTCGATGTTCGGGTGCGCCGGGCCGGTCCCGCGGCGGGTGACGACGCGCACTTGGTGTCCCGCCTCGGCCAGGCGGCTCGCGGTCCCGGCGCCGATCGCTCCGGCTCCGACGATGACGTGCAATCCCATGAGTCCCTCCGGTGTGAGCAGTGCTCTCGAACAAGTGCAGTGTCCGCCAAGAGCGGGTGCTTTGTCAAGAGCAGTGCTCATATTCGCGCTCGGCGCTCTCAAAGTGTGCGAGACTGACCCCGTGGCGACCACCGCGAAAGGTCTGCGCGAGCGGGCGCGGGCCGAGCTCATCGGCGAGATCAAGGCGTCCGCGCGCCGCCAGATCGCGGCCAGCGGCGCGTCGGAGCTCTCGTTGCGGGCGATCGCGCGGGAGCTCGAGATGGCGTCGTCGGCGATCTACCGGTACTTCCCGAGTCGCGACGAGTTGCTGACCGCGCTCATCATCGACGCGTACGACGCCATCGGCGAGATCGCCGAGCAGGCCGACGCGGCGACCGAGCGCGAGCCGGCCGCGGTGCGCGCGCTGCGCACCTGCCGTGCCATTCGTTCGTGGGCGCTCGCAAATCCGCACGAATACGCGTTGGTCTACGGCTCGCCGATTCCCGGTTATCGCGCGCCGGCCGACACGGTTGCGCACGCGAGCCGCGTCGCGATCGTGCTCGCGCGTGTGCTGCGAGACGGGCTCGATCGCGACGCGCTCGCGGTTCCAGTCGAGACCAACGACGTCGATCGCGCGTTTCAAGACGCCGGGCTGCGCGACCTCATGACCGGCGTGCCTCCCGAGATCGTCACGCGCAGCCTCATGGCGTGGACGCAGCTGTTCGGCCTCATCAGCATGGAGCTCTTCGGTCACCTCGTCGGATCGGTGACCGACAACGACGCGTTCTTCGACCGTGCCGTCGAGCTCATCGGCCGGTTCGTCGGCCTCGCCGACGAGCGCGCCCGCTGACGCTGCGGCCCGGACGCGCAACGGACGCATCGCCGGACTCACGGCGCCGGTCATGGAGACGGACAATTGCGGCTGAACGGCACGCGGCGCGGATCACCGAGTCGAGCGATGACAGCCCGTAAAGTCAACGTGGATGAACCCGTTTCCTTCCGGGCGGACTCGAGTGCGCGTCGCGTCGACGTGCGTCGCGATCCTGACGATGTGCGCGTGCAGCTCGAGCGGCTCCGCCAAGACCGCCGCTCCCTCCACAGCGCGAACGACCGCTTCCGCTACGTCGACATCCCGGCCGCGCGCGGAGCCGTCGTCGACGACGGTCGCGCCGGCCGGGTCGACGACGTCGCTCGCAACCACGACAACGGTTCCGACGGGTCCGCCGGCTACGACCCCGCCCACGACGCCGCCCACTGCCCAAGCCGCAGGCGCGGTGGCCGCCGCCGTGCAGTTGGTGCGCAGCAAGGGTTTCACGGCCGACGACACGAGCGACTTCACGAGTCCGCCGACCGCCGGTTTGCACGTGCTCATCGGCACCGCGACCGGTTCCGCCGACGGCTATTCGCAGCGCGCGTTCTTCTTCGTCGACGGCCACTTCCTTCGCACTGATCTGGCCGATTCGTCGGCAGGAATCCATTTGGCCTGGCGCAACACCTCGACGATCGCGCTGAGCTACGCGGTCTACAAGCCGAAAGAGCCGATGTGCTGCCCGACCGCCGGGGCAATCATCGTCCGCTACCAATGGAACGGGAAGCGACTCACAGTGCTCGATCCGGTCCCTTCCGCCACCGCCCGTCGCTAGCCGTCGCTCGGTTGCGCCATTTGCGGATTGTCTGTCCGCGACAAAGGCGATTTCCGGCCTCATGAGCCGCTGACCGGCGCCGAGGAGTATCGACGACGCCGGAAGCGTGCGGGTAGGCGGCATGAGTGGCACGGGC
>CAZLEC010000037.1:0-14704 GCA_964558245.1 uncultured Burkholderiales bacterium
GCGCGCGCAGGTCGCGGTGCGCATCATGATGCGTCTGCGCGAGCTCGACCCGCACGCGGCGGGAATCGACGTCATGATCGACGGCGTGCGGGAGACCGAGGCCGAGACCGGCCTCGCGCCGGTCGCGAGCGAGTAGGTCCATACTCGCGAGATGGCCGATCACGGGATAGCTCCTGCCACCTCCGTCGCGGACTGGGAAGGCGATGTCGTCCTCGCCGACGGCGCGACCGTGCACATGCGCGCGATGGTGCCGGCCGACGAGCCGCTCCTCGCGCGCATGTACGACGCGCTGAGCGCCGATTCGGTGTACTACCGCTTCTTCTCGCCCGTACCGCGCGCCACCGCGACCGCGCTGGAGATGAACCGGCTGGGCGACGCCGGGCACGTCACCCGCGTGGCGCTGCTCGGCGACGACATCGTGGCCGCCGCGCGTTACGACCTCGTGAGCGCCGGAGTCGCCGAGGTCGCGTTCGTCGTAGCCGACGAGCACCAGGGACGGGGCGTCGGGACGCTCTTGCTCGAGCACCTCGCGGTCATCGCGCGTGCGCAGGGCATTCACACCTTCACCGCCGACACGCTGCCGAACAACGCCAAGATGCTCGGCATGTTCGCCGCCGCGGGCTGGGCGCGCGACTGCCGGTTCGACGGCGGAACCGTGCGGACGCGCTTCTCGATCGAACCGAGCGCGGAGTCGACCGCCGCGATCGCCGGCCGCGAGCACGTGGCCGAGGCGGCGTCGATGGCGCGCCTGCTGGCCCCCCGGTCGGTCGCCGTGATCGGCGAGAGCCGGGAGCCCGGCAAGATCGGGTACGCAGTGATGCAGAACCTGTTGCGGCAGGGGTTCCGCGGCGTCGTCTATCCCGTGAACCCGACCGCGTCGTCGATCGCCGGGGTACCGGCGTACGCCTCCGTGCTCGACATTCCCGAGCCGGTCGATCTCGCGGTCGTGGTCAGGCCGGCGGCCGAGGTGCTCGGTGTCGTCGGCGAGTGCGCGCGCAAGAAGGTGCACGCGATCGTCATCCTGTCGTCGGGGTTCGCGGAGATGGGCGAGGACGGCCTCGCGCTCCAGCGGTCGATCGTCACCAAGGCGCGCGCCAACGGCATGCGCGTGGTCGGTCCCAACTGCCTCGGCGTTGCGAACACGGATCCCGCGGTGCGTCTCAACGCGACGTTCGCGCCGACCGCGCCGGTCGAGGGGAACGTCGCGTTCCTGTCGCAGTCGGGCGGGCTCGGCATCGAGCTGCTCAGCCAGGCCGCGGCGCGCGGCATCGGTATCTCCGAGTTCGTCTCGGTCGGCAACAAGGGCGATGTCAGCGGGAACGACCTGCTCCAGTACTGGGAAGACGACCCGCGCACCCGCGTGATCCTGCTCTACCTCGAGTCGTTCGGGAATCCGCGCAAGTTTGCGCGCATCGCCCGGAGGGTCTCCCGCCGCAAGCCGATCGTCGCGGTCAAGAGCGGGCGTACCGCCGCCGGCAGCCGCGCCGCATCGTCGCACACCGCCGCGCTCGCGTCCTCCGACGTCGCGGTCGACGCACTCTTCCGTCAAGCCGGCGTGCTCCGGGTCGACACGCTCGAAGAGCTGCTCGACACCGCGCAGCTGCTCGCGACCCAACCGGTGCCGCGCGGCTCGCGCGTCGTGATCGTCGGCAACGTCGGTGGTCCCGGCATCCTTGCCGCCGACGCGTGCGAGGGCGCCGGGCTCGACGTCGTGGAGCTCTCGTCGGCCACCGAGACCGAGGTACGGGCGCTCGTGACTCCCGGCGTGACGGTACGGAACCCGATCGATCTGGGCGCGGCCGCGACCCCCGAGATGTTTGCCCGCGGGCTCGACGCGGTGCTGCGCGACGACGCGGTCGACGCGGTCATCGTCATCTACGCGTCGCCGGTCGTGACCGACGCCGGCGCCGTGGCGCGGGCGGTCGCCGATGCCGCGACCGGCGCCGACGGCGGCAAGCCAGTGGTCGCGTGCTTCCTCGGCCGGCTCGACGTCGCCGACGAGCTCCGCGGCGACGGCAGCTCGCGGTCCACGATTCCCACGTTCGCATTCCCGGAAGCCGCGGCACGCGCGCTCGGCCGCGCCGCCGGCATCGCAGCCTGGCGCGACCGGCCGGTGGGAACGGTCGCCACACTCGAACAGCTCGGCATCGAGCCCGCCGACGTCGACAAGACGAGGGAGTTGATCGGCGACCGGCTCGCCGGCACCGAGCCGGGACGCGACGACCTCTGGCTCGACGAGGCCGATACCGGAGCGATGCTCCGTGCGTTCGGCATCCCGACGATCGAGTCGCGGCGCGTGCACGACGCCGACGCCGCGGCGACCGCGGCCCGCGATCTCGGCTGGCCCGTGGTGCTCAAGGTCGGATCCGCCAAAGTCGTGCACAAGACCGATGTCGGTGGCGTCGCGCTCGGCCTCGCCGACCCCGACGCCGTACGCCGCGCGTTCGACGAGATGCACGCCCGGTTCGGCGACGGTATGGGCGGCGCGGTCGTGCAGCGGATGGCGCCCCCGGGGTTGGAAGTGATCGTCGGGGTCACCCAGGACCCGTTGTTCGGTCCGTTGCTGCTGTTCGGTCTCGGCGGCGTCACCGCCGAGCTGCTCGCCGACCGGGCGTTGCGGATCCTCCCGGTCACCGACGAGGACGCGCACGAGCTGGTGCGCTCGCTGCGGACCTCGCCACTGCTGTTCGGATACCGCGGTTCGCCCGCGCTCGACGTCGACGCGTTGGAGCAGCTGATCGTGCGGGTGGCCCGGCTCGCGGCCGACGTGCCGGAGGTCACGGAGATGGACCTGAACCCGATCATCGTGCACGAGAAGGGTGTCGTCGCGGTCGACGCCAAGGTGCGCTGCGCACCGGCCATCCCCTGGATCCCGGCCGAGCTCCGGCGAATGCGCGACTGAGCGCACGCCTGCGGCACCGAGCTATGTCGATGCGGCTGCGACCTGCGGCCCTCCATCGACCTTGCGACTTCGCGCGACGGTCCGGGCCTCCGGATCTGCGCCTGGCTAGTTGGGAGTCGGCACCCGCCACTCGACGATCGTGCCGTGCGGCGAGGCGCGCGTGATCGACGCGTCGCCACCGAGCATCCGGGCGCGTTCGACGATGTTGACGACGCCGTGGCCGCCCTCGCGCTCGAACGCCTCCGAGCCGACGCCGTTGTCATTGACGGTGAGCACGATCTCGGAGCCGGCCGCGACCGTCACGCTCACGGATGTCGCGCGGGCGTGCCGCGCGACGTTCGCGAGCGATTCGCGCAAGGTCGCGACGAGGTTGTCGGTGATCTCCTCGTTGGTGACCGTGTCGACCGGGCCGTCGAAACGCACCGAGGGCTCGAACGTCAGGACCGGAGTCGCGTTGGCGACGACGTCGAGCACCCGGGTCCGGAGGCCGGGCTTGTCGTCGGGGCGGGCCTCGAGGCTGAAGATCGACGAGCGAATCGACTTGATCGTGTCGTCGATGTCGGAGACGGCCCGGTGCAGGCGCTCCTCGATCTCCGACGCGCCCCGGCGGCTGGTCGCCTCGAGCGACAGCCCCACGGCGAACAGTCGCTGGATGACGGTGTCGTGCAGGTCGCGGGCGATGCGCTCCCGATCGGAGACCACGTGCAGTTGCTCGACCTCTTGCTGCGCGCGTGCGTGGGCGAACGACACGGCTGCCTGCTGGCCGAACGCCTGGAGCAGGTCGGCCTCGTGCGGCTGGAGCGCCTCGCGGCCTTTCGCCATCATCACGCCGATTACGCCGAACGTCGCGCTCCCGGCCTCGAGCGGCACGAAGAATCCGGAGCCGAGCCCCGCCGCCGACAGCTCGCGCGGGACGCGGAGATCGGCTTGGAGATCGCGCACGAGCTCGGCCCGCTTCGCACGCGCGACGACACCCACCACCGATTCCGGCGCGGCGCGCGTGCCGAGGATCGCCGACGCGCCGTCGCCGTCGGCGTAGGCGACGGTCATCCCGTCGTCGCCGCGGCTGACCGACCAGGCGGCGACCAGGGTCGCGTTCACCATCGCGCGAGCGCGCGACGCCACGAGCGCGAGGAGGTCGTCCTCCGGACGGCGTTCGAGCACGGCTCGGTTCAGCTCCACGACCGATTCGAGCCGGGCGCGTGCCTGGTGGCTCTCGGTCCGGTCCCTCGTGATCTTCGCGAACCCTCGCAGGGTGCCGGCGTCGTCGCGCACCGCCGAGAGCGTGGTCTCGGCCCAGAATCGCTGACCACCGGCGCGCACGCGCCATCCGTCGCTCTGGGCGCGACCGTCGGCGGCTGCTCGTTCGAGATCGCGAGCCGGTTGACCGGACGCGACGTCTTCGGGGAGATAGAAGACGGAGAAGTGCCGGCCCAGGATCTCGTCGGCGCGCCACGCCTTGATGCGTTCGGCGCCCGGGTTCCACGTCACGACGCGCCCCGACGGATCGAGCATGAAGATCGCGTGGTCGGCGACGCCTTCCACGAGCAGGCGGAAACCGGCCTCGGTCGTCTGCAACTCCTGTTGCAGTTGCTGGCGAGCGGTGGCGTCGCGTACGAAGGCGATGACGCGCAGGTCACCTGACGTGTTCCGGCGGTGATTCAAGCTGATGTCGACCGGGAATTCCTCACCGTTCTTGCGGCGGCCGAACAGCGAGAGCGTCAGCCCCATCGGCCGGCGCGTCGGTCGGGCGGTGTACTCCTTGCGGTTCGTGACATGGCGTTCGTGGAACCGCTCCGGGAGGAGTATCTCGATCGGCTGGCCGACGAGCTCGCTCTCCGAGTACCCGAACATGACGGATATGAGCTCGTTGACGTTGGTGATCACTCCGGCGTCGTCGACGACCACAATGCCGTCGGGAGCGGCGTCGAAGATGTCGAGATTTTCGATAGACCAGCCGGCGCTCGTCTCATTGTCGCTTTGGTTCACGCGTCAGGAACGGTAGTGCAGTCGTGCGCGGGGCCGCGCCCGCCGTCGGTGACGCTCACGCCCGGGCGCGGATCCAATCCTCGAGATCGGTGATCTGGAGGGCTCGGCTCCAGAGGTGGCCCTGGCCGAACTCGCAACCGAGACGCCGCAATTCGCAGGCTTGGAGCGCTGTCTTAGTTCAGCGACGAGTACCCGGTCGCGAAGTCGTCGATGTCGAGGTGGAGCCCGAGGTCCCGGAGTTGCTCCAGGATCGGCAGCGCAGTCGCGACGTCGCCCATCACGGCAGTCTCCGTGATCTCGAGGTGCAGGGCGGCGGCGGGCAGTCCGGCTCGTTCCGCATGACGGGCTGATAGGCCACGCTCAGCTCTTGTTGCTCGAGTGCGCGTCGCAGCGCGACCACGCTCTCGAGCCGGCCGTGGGCTTGGCGTCCCATGGCGGTGGTGAAGACTTCGACGCGCTCGCGTCCGTTCTGCTTGGCGCGGTGCAGTGCGGTGTCGGCGTTGCGGATCAACTCAACCGTCGTGGAAGCGGGCGTCGACAACGTGATCCCGACGCTGGCCGTGACGGAGAGCTCGATCTCCGCGAGCCGAATCGGTGCGCTGATGTGGTCGAGGAGTCGCCGCGCGATCCGGCCCGCGTCGTCGGCGCCGCGCACGATCGACATCACGACGAACTCGTCGCCGCCGAAGCGCGCGATGGTGTCCTCGCGGCGGGCGCTCTCCATCAGGCGACGGCCGATCTCGACCAGCACGCGATCGCCGACTTCGTGCCCCATCGCGTCGTTGATGACCTTGAACTCGTCGAGATCGATGAACAGAACGGCAACCGGGTTGATTCGGTCCTGGCGGGCGAGCGACTGCGAGCGCGACGCGGTCGAACATGATCTCGGCCGCCTGCTCGCCGGAGAGCGTCGGGGCCGCGGGGCCGGCGACTCGGGCCTCGCTCACCGGACCACCACAGATGGTGTTCATACGGATAAGTAACGGCACACAGTGGTCAGCAGGGCAGGGACCTTGGTCACCTGACGGCCGCCAATGTTCCCGACCGCCGCTTCGGCGTAACGTCGGAGCCCGCAGCCGCCGAAGCATCCGTGTCTGCAAGGGTGACGAGGTTGGGAGAGGCCGATGGCGCAGGAAGTTCAGATCGTCGTGAGGTGTCCCGAGTGTGGCGAGCACCGCGTGGCGCCCGAAGCGGTCACGGTCCGGAGCTGTGTCGACAACGGCGTTTGGTCGTACCGGTTCACGTGTCCGGGCTGCCTACTGCCGACGGTCGGTGAGAGCACGCTCTCGCCGTTGCTCGACGCGGTCGACGCGGGCGCCGGCCTCGAAGCCTGGGAGCTCCCGTCGGACCTCGACCGCCGGCCCGCAGGCGCGGCGTTCACGCCGGTCGACGTGCTCGAGCTCCACCTGCTCCTGCTCGAGCCGAACTGGTTCGAGGAGCTGCAGCGCTGCGGGCTCGACGCGGAGCGATGATCGCCCGTCGGTCGAATCGGCGCCGGGCGCGCCCATCGCTCAGAACGTGAGGTCGAGGGCTTGCAACATCCGGTTCACCTGCGGGATCACCGACCGCAGGTGCATGCGGCCCGCCACCACCATGTAGAGGCGGAACGGCCGGCGATTCACCGTGAAGAAGAGCTCGCAGCCGACCTGGCCGGGCAACGTGCGCCGGAGCCGTCGCGACGTGAACAGGTCGACAGTGAGGCGCGGCACCCCTTCGGCCGCAAAGAGCGCCGTGTCGAGCGACTCCGGACCGTATTCGAACAGCGTCACGAACGCGTCGCCCGATCGCATCAACTCGGTGACGCCGACTCCGAAATTCCCGCGCGGCTCCGGCATCGGGAACGACGCGACGTGCACCACCGCGAGCGACCGCTCGTCTGGATGTGCGGTATTCCGGCGCAGGATGCGGCCTTCCCAGCCCCTCGGGACTTGGATGCCGATGCCGGGTGCGGCAAGTTGGGTCATCGCTCCCTCGGGTCCGAACCGTTCGCGTCCAGGAACACGCTGCGTCGCCACTCGGTGATCCTGCGCGAACCGAGATTACGGCCAGAATTCCCGCCGGAGGGTGATGCTCCGTGGCCCGAACCGACGATGCCGGCCCGGCGCCGCGGCTCAGAGCTCGATGCCCGGGTAGAGCGGGTGCCGGTGGAGGAGATCGTCGACTCTCGATCGGGCCCCGCTCGCAACCTTCTCGTCGAGCACGTACTGCACCAGCGACGGCTTGCCCTGGTTGGGTCCTGACGCCACCACGCCGGCCGACGTCGCCGCGAGCACGGTCGCGAGCACGTCGGCGATCTCGCGCATCTCGCCGGCGCCCATCCCGAGCGTCGTGACGGCGGGCGTGCCGAGCCGCAAACCGCCCGTGTACCACGGACCGTTCGTCTCGTCGGGAACGACGTTTCGGTTCAGCGTGATCCCGGCGGAACGGCACGCGGCTTCGGCCTGCCGACCGTTGAGGCCGTAGCGCCGCACGTCGACGACCACGAGATGATTGTCGGTCCCGCCGGTCACCACCGGCACGCCGCGCGACACGAGGGCGTCGGCCAGCGTTCGGGCGTTGTCGATCACCGCGGCCGCGTAGTCGCGAAAGCTCGGTTGCGACGCTTCGGCCAGGGCCACCGCCTTGGCCGCCATCACGTGCGGGAGCGGGCCGCCGAGCACCAGGGGACAGCCGCGGTCGACGAACTCCGCGAGCTCGGCCCGGCAGAGCACCAGGCCGCCGCGCGGTCCGCGCAGCGTCTTGTGGGTGGTGGTCGTGACGATGTGCGCGTGCGGTACCGGATCGAAGTCGCCGGTAAGTGCCTTGCCGGCCACCAACCCGGCGAAGTGCGCCATGTCGACCATGAATGTCGCACCGACCTCGTCGGCGATCTCACGCATCACGCGGAAGTTCACGAGCCGCGGGTACGAGCTGTAGCCGGCGATCAGGATCAGCGGCCGCTCCTCGTGCGCGCGTCGCCGCACGTCGTCGTAGTCGAGGAGAAACGTGTTCGGATCGACTCCGTACGAACGGTGACGGAAGAGCTTGCCCGAGATGTTGGGGCGGAACCCGTGCGTGAGGTGCCCGCCGGCCGCGAGTGACATGCCGAGGATCGTCTGGCTCACGAGCTGCGCGCGCAGCGTCTCCCAGTCGTCGTCGGACAGCTCGTTCACGTGGCCGCTCGCCAGCCGCGCCAGCGCCGGCGCCTCGACGCGCTGTGAGAGCACCGCCCAGAACGCGACGAGGTTCGCGTCGATCCCGCTGTGCGGTTGTGCGTACGCGTGATCCGCGCCGAAGAGTGCGCACGCGAGCTCGCCGGCGCGTGACTCGACGGTGTCGACGTTGTCGCAGCCGGCGTAGAGGCGATGTCCCGGAGCGCCTTCCGCGTACTTGTCGCTCAGCCAGTTGCCCATGGCCAGCAGCACGGCCGGGCTCGCGTAGTTCTCGCTCGCGATCAGCTTTAAGTGCGTGCGTTGATCGGCGAGCTCGCGAGCCACCGCGTCGGCGACGCCCGGATCGACCCCGGACACCGCGTCGAGCGCCGCCGCGAACGCGATCGTCTCGCCCGACAGGCCCGCGGCGTCGACGCCGTGGCTCGAGAGATACTGCTGCAACCGGCTGCCGACGGCCATCGGGGCTCCTCGCTCCAAAACGGCCCAGGCGCTCGGCACGGCTCGGAGGTCGCTCCCCGGTGGTAGTCCACCTCAGGCGCCAGTCACGACCTCGCCGTTATCGTACCGACCGCCGGGACGCGACTACCAGGAGCAATCGATCCGGGCGCTCCCGAGCGCGACGTAGCCGACCGAAGCGTCGGGCGTGCGCGCCGTCGCGGTGACCGTCAGCCGGTACGCGTACGTCGTGCCCAGGTCCAAGGAAACGGGCGGGCCGACGGTGAGCTCGCGCTCCGGAAACGTGTAGGTGTCCTTGCCGAGATCGAGGTCGATCTTGGTGTTGTCCGCACTCTCGTCGGTCGGCCCGACCGTCGCTTGGAGCTCTCGGCACTCGAGCCGCATCCGGTATTGCGCGGAGGTGGTCGGAAACGCCGTGTCGGACTCCCACCAGACCGAGTGGGCATAGGTCGTTCCGTTGATCGTCGCGGTCCCCGTCGTGTAGGTGGAGGGTTCGAAGACGGGAACGAGATCGGCGAGGTAGTGCCAGGTGAAGACCGGCAGCGTCACATCACCGCTCGCGGTGCTCCCGAGCGTGGTCCGGTACGTGTAGACGCCCGCGGCGTTCGGTTTCACCGCGATGTCGTAGTGCGACTCGCGGTCGGTCTTCGCCGACCGCACGTCGTGCCAGGTGCCGGCCGTCGCGTCCTGTTGCTGCAGCGTCACGACCTGGCCGGGCCGCGGGGGAGTGGTGAACCCCTTCACGTGCGCGGCTTGTCCGAGGTTGATCGACTCGAAGTTCGCGATGGTGATGTAGAGCAACGTTCTGACCGTGAACGTCGCGCCCGAGCACGGAACGTTGTTCCAGACGACCCGGTAGGTGTAGTCGCCCGCGACGTCGGGCCGCACCGCGATGTCGAACGCCGAATTCGCGTCGAGCCGCGCGTACTTCACGTCGCGCCACGTGTTCGACACGAGTTCTTGTAAGCGCAGCGGTTGGCCGGGAGCCGGAGGTGTCACCGTGCCGTCGATGTGTTCGGCCCGGCCGAAAGTGATCCACGGGTACGCGGCGCGGCAACTGACGGTCGGGCCCGTGGCCGCTCCGGCCGGTGCCGAGCCGAGCGCCGGTGTCGCGGCGGCGAGCGCCGTCACCAACAACAAAACGATGCGACGTCGGGCGCCGATCATGCGATCTCCCGTTCCGAAGTGACTGTAACGACCCCGGTGAGCGTCGGTTGCCGAACTCCTCTCGATTTGGCGGGACCGGCCGACTAAATTCCTCGCCGGGAGCGCGTGGGGCGCGGAGGGGCGGGGATATCAGTGGGTGTCGGTCGATCGCGGAAGCTGCGGCTCGCGGGCGGGGTCTCCGTCGCGCTGGTTGCCGTCGCGCTCATCACAGTCCCGCAGGGCGTGGGTGCGGGCGCGGCCCGGCCGGACGGGCCCGGCGGTTTCTACGCGGTGCACACGCGGGGCGTCTGCGGCGCCGTGGCCGGCGACCAGGTGCGGTGCGCCGCGGTCGAGGTCTTGAATCCCGACGCCGTCGCGCTGAACGACGACCTTCGGGTCGGCGCGGCGCGGCGCTCGCCGACGACCACCACAACGACCCGACGCACGACGACGACCCGGGCCACGACCACGACGTCGTCGACCACGACGTCGTCGACCACGACCTCGTCGACCACGACCTCGTCGACCACGACGTCGACCACCACGACCTCGACCACGGTCCCTTCGGGCACGACCTGCACGACCACGCACCCGGGCTACACGCCGTGCGACCTGCGATCCGCCTATGCCCTCCCGTCGGGTGGCGCGGGCCAGACCGTCGCCATCGTCGACGCCTACGACGACCCGAACGCGGAAGCCGACCTCGCGGTGTACCGCGCCGCGTACGGCCTCCCGGCGTGCACGACCGCCAACGGCTGCTTCCGCAAGATCAGCCAGACCGGCGGCACGAAGTACCCGACCGCCAACGCCGGCTGGGCGGACGAGATCTCACTCGACGTCGACATGGTCTCGGCGGTGTGCCCGACCTGTCACATCCGGCTCGTGGAAGCGTCGTCGAACAGCGTCACGAACCTGCTCGCGGCGGAGAACGAGGCCGCGCTCGGCGCGTCGGCGATCTCGAACAGTTGGACCGCCGGCGAGTTCAGCACGGAGTCGTCGTACGACAGTTACTTCCACCACGGCATCCCGATCACCGCGAGCAGCGGCGACTCCGGATACGGCGTCGCGTGGCCGGCGTCGTCGCCGTACGTGACCGCGGTCGGCGGCACTTCGCTCGTCGCCGCGACCAACGCGCGCGGCTGGAGTGAGACGGCATGGACCGGCGCGGGCAGCGGTTGCTCGGCGTACGAGGCGAAGCTGCCGGTGCAGACCGACACCGGCTGTACGAACCGCACCGTCGCCGACGTGTCGGCCGTTGCCGATCCGAACACGGGCGTCGCGACCTATGACTCCTATCACGAGACCGGTTGGCTGGTGTTCGGCGGCACGAGCGTCGCGGCGCCGATCGTCGCG
The DNA here is from genome assembly GCA_964558245.1 of uncultured Burkholderiales bacterium. Classification (GTDB taxonomy): domain Bacteria; phylum Actinomycetota; class Acidimicrobiia; order IMCC26256; family PALSA-610; genus JBBQER01. The sequence goes on from CAZLEC010000037.1 coordinate 10,999, forward strand.
TCGGTGTACGCGCTCGCCGGCAACGGATCGACCGTCGCCACCCCGAGCTACGCCTACTCGCACTCCGACTCGTTGTTCGACGTCACCTCGGGGTCCAACGGCGCGTGCGCCGGGAGCTACCTGTGCACCGCGTTGGGCGGCTACGACGGTCCGACCGGCCTCGGCTCGCCCAACGGGACCGGCGCGTTCTAACTCCGGCCTTGTTCGCCGCGCCGATTGGTGAGGATCGACCTCCCGTCTAACCTTGCGACGTGACGCTTACGACGCAGCTCGACATCCAGCGGGTGAGCCCCCACATCGGGGCGGAGATCCGGGGCATCGACCTCTCGGAAACGCTCTCCGACGACACCATCGCCGCGATCCGAGCCGCGTGGCTCGAGCACCTCGTGCTCTTCTTCCCCGATCAGCACCTCACTCCCGACCGCCAGGTCGCCTTCGCGGAGCGATTCGGCGAGGTCACCGAGGGCCACCCGGTCGAGCCGTCGCTCGAGGGCTACAAGCAGGTGCTGCCCATCGACAGCCTGAAGGACCGCACCAACTTCTGGCACACCGACGTCACGTTCATGTCGCGCCCGCCGACCGGTTCGTTGTTGTACGCGGTGACGCTGCCCGAAGTCGGCGGCGACACGATGTGGTCGAACACCCGCGCGGCCTACGACGCGTTGGCCGAGCCGCTCCAGCGCATGTGCGACGGTCTCGTCGGCATCCACTACGACCCGTCGTACGCGGAGGAGATCGCCAAGGGCGCGGGCCAGGAGTGGGAAGGTCATCAGGTCACCAAGCTGTGGCCGGTCGAGCATCCGGTCGTGCGGGTGCACCCGGAGACCGGCCGCAAGAACCTGTTCGTGAACCCCAACTTCACCGTCGCGATCAAGGACATGTACGGACTGCAGGGCAGCGGCTTGCTGCGGATGCTCTACGACCACATGACGCAGTACGAGTTCATCTGCCGTTACCGCTGGCGTCCGGGCACGTTGGGCTTCTGGGACAACCGCGCCACGATGCACTACGGCATCTACGACTACGGCGCCGAGCGGCGCGTCATGCACCGCGTGACGTTGCGCGGCGACCGTCCGCAGGGTCTCGTCCCGGTCGCGGGTTAGCAACCCTCTCGTGGCCGGCGAGGAGCTGCTCGATTACGTCGCGGTGTGCCGGCTGCAGGCCGCCTACGCCGACGCGGTGACGCGGCGCGCGTGGTCGGAGCTGGGCCGGCTGTTCCTGCCCGAAGCCCCGGTGCGCGTCGACACGGTTACCGGCGCGCCGTTGGAGTTCGTCGGCGCCGAGGGCATCGGCGGTTTCATCGCCGGCGCGGTCGAGCGATTCGAGTTCTTCGAGCTCGTGATCCTGAACGTGCACGTGCTCGGCGAACCGCCGGGCGAGCCCGATGCGCACCGCAACGAGCTGAGATCGCGCTCGTTCACCTGCGAGCTGCGCCAGGAGCGATCGAACGGGCACTGGAGCAACGCGTTCGGCGTCTACCACGACGATCTTCGTCATATCGACGGCGAATGGCGCTACGCCCGCCGGCGTTATCAATCCCTCGCGCGTACCGGTCGCTCCGAAGTGTTCCCCTTCCCGGAGCTCGCCGGTTTCGATTGACGCACCGGCGTCTCGACGACCGCGCGTCCGCCGGATGCGTCGTCGTGCGCGCCGCGAGTACCTTGCTGGCGTGCCCGACCGTCTCCTCTTCGTCACGCAAGTCGCTCCCTACGCCGACGGTCCGGCCGGTGTGCACGGCGTGCTCGATCAGGCCGCGGTCGGGGTCGCGCAAGTGGCCGAGTTGCACGGCCTGCGCCCGCAGCGGGTCGACGACGTTCGCGCGCTCAACGGATTCGACATCGTGGAGGCCCGCGCGCTCGCGCTGTTCACGATCGGCGAGACGCCGTGGAACGAGGAGCAGCGCGACGCGATCCTCGACGGTGTGCGCTCCGGCCGCCTCTCCGTCGTGTCGATCCACTCCGCAACCGACTCGTGCTACGGCTGGAGCGACTACGGCAATCTCGTGGGCGCGCGCTTCGACGGGCACCCGTGGACGCAGACGTTCGTCGCCGACGTGCTCGACACCACCCACCCGGCGTGCTCGCACCTCGGCGCCGAGTGGAAATGGCACGACGAGGTGTACCAGTTCCGTGATCTCCGGCCCGATGCCCAGGTGCTCCTGCGGGTGCGCGACGGCGAGCTCGACCTCTCGGCCGCGGGTGCGCGCCCACCGACCTTCGGCTACCCGCTCGCGTGGTGCTTCTCCGAGGGTGCGGGCCGGGTGTTCTCGACGAGCCTCGGGCACTTCCCGGGCGCGTGGGAGACGCCGGCCTACCTGCAGCACCTCTCGGGCGGATTGGGTTGGGCGCTCGGCGACGCGGCATGACGGCGCGCGCGTGAGCCGGCGCCGCAACTTCTCCAACTGGGCGTATTGGCGGCTCCGGCACGAGGCCGCGGTCGACGCCGATCCGTGTCCGCTCGACGATCTCACCCGCGGGCTCGAGCCGTGGCGCGGGCGCGTCCGTGAGCGGCTGCTCGCGATGTTGGGTCCCGCGCCCGAGCCGGTGCCCCTCGACCTGGAGACGACGGAGACCGTCGACTGCGGCTCGTACCGACGCGAGCGCGTGGTGTTCGACACCGAGGAGACGATGTCGGTTCCCGCGTATCTGCTCGTGCCGCACGATCGCACCGAGCCCGGCCCGGCAATCCTTGCGATCCACGGGCACGGTCCCGGCAAGGCGCGCATCTGTGGGCTGCTCGACGAAGAGCACGACGAAGGCATGCCGTACGCGCACGTGCTCGCGAACGAGGGCTACGTCGTGCTCGCTCCCGACCTGCGCGGCTTCGGCGAGCGCGCCGACTGGATGCCCGACGAGAAGTACCACTGCGACTGGGACCTCGTGTGCGCCACGATGGACGGCATCGTCCCGCACGCACGCAACCTGTGGGATCTCCAACGTTCGCTCGATGTGCTCGCCGCGCATCCGCTCGTCGATCCCGAGCGCATGGGCGCGGGCGGACTCTCGTACGGCGCGACCTGCACGTTGTTCCTGGCCGCGATCGACGAGCGGGTGCGGGCCGCGATCGTCGCGTGCTACCTGTCGTCGTGGCGTTCGGCGCACCGCTTCCCATGGAACATGTGCGGCTCGCAGATCCTGCCCGGCCAGATCGGCGCGATCGAGCACCTCGACGTCGCGTCGCTGATCGCGCCGCGCGCGCTGCTGGCGGAGAGCGGGATCGAGGATCTCATCTTCCCGGTCGATGCCGCGCGCGAGACGGTCGCGTCGTTGCGCCGCGTGTACGCGCAGCTCGGCGCGCCCGACGATGCGCTCGTGCACGACGTGTTCGACGGCGGTCACATGTGGCACGGCGTGGAGACGTCGGACTTCCTGAGGAGATCGCTGTGAACCCTTCCGAACGGTTGCAGGAGCTCGGGTTGACCCTGCCCGGCCCCTACCCGCCTCACGATCCACTCGATCCCGTGGTCGTTCACGGTGGTCGGGCGCGCACGTCGGGCCAGCTCCCGCGCAATCACGAGGGTGTGTTGGTGAATCCCGGCCTGCTCGGCGACGACCTCACCGTCGAACAGGGCGCGGAAGCGGCGCGTTGGTGCGCGTTGAACGCGCTCTCGGTGTTGCACGCCGAGCTCGGCGGCCTCGACCGGATCGAGCGCGTGCTCACCGTGCTCGGCTTCGTCGCGTGCGCCCCCCGGTTCGCGCAGCAGCCC
>CAZLEC010000038.1:0-14469 GCA_964558245.1 uncultured Burkholderiales bacterium
GCCAGGGTTGGATGCAGCGCCTCGAAGACAACGTGCGTCCGTTCCTCGAGTCGATGATCGCCGGTGACGTGACGCCGCTCCCGCCGGTGCGGCGCAGATTGCTGGCGCGCTGGGCGGCCAAGACCGCGGTCGTGATGGAGTGCGCGTACGACGCCCCGATTCGCACGCCTCGGTTCGCGTGTGAGTACCTCCGCCGGATCGGCGTGCATCCCGGCACCCAAGTGCTCGTGGGGAGGTACGAAGGCGACCGTCAGATCCTCACCCACGAGCGCGATCTGTTCAGCCGGATGATCGACGGCAAGAAGCACTACCTCTCGCAGTCGTCCTTCGTCATCGGCAAGGCGTTCATCCAGGTGTTCGCCGACCCCTGGCGCGAGAGTGCCCCCGAGCTCGAATCGGACGCGGAGCAGCCGCTCGTCGCGCTGCTCCCGAGTCATCGGCACAAGATCGAGTGGCCGCCTGCGCTCGTGATCGACGACGCGGGATACGACCTCGTTCGCGGCGACGTCGACGACGACGATGACGGCACGGACGCCGTCGAGCCGGTCGCGCGTCTCAGCGCGCAGGGCGACCCGGCCGCTTAGCCGGCGCAGATCCGCAAGCCCGGGCGTTCAACCGCTGTCGCCCGGGCGCGAGCGGGCCGGAGGCCGAAGCGGAGCTCTCGGGGCGGGCGGCAGTCAGCGCGTCACGAGCGCGCGCTCTCGGCGGCGCGCCCGCGCGCGGGCACGGCTCCGCGGCCCGCTCAGCACGCTCGAACCGATCAGGAACACCGCCAACACCGCCACCGCGACGCCTCCGAGCAACATCGCGTCGCGTTGCCAGCCCGAGACCCCGGTCGCCTTCTTCTTCTTTTTCTTTGCGGTCGTCGCCTTCTTCTTCGCGGGCGCCGGCTTTCGCTTGGGCTTGGCCGCGGGCTTCTTCTTCGGTCGCTTCTTCGGGTGCGCCCGCCGGTAAGCCGCGGCCTGCAGCTTCTTGGCGAGCGTGACGTTCGGACGGCGTGCGTGCGCGGCGACCACACCGGGGTGCGCCGTGATGTACCGCTCGAGGAGGGCCCGCTTCTTCGCGGCGCTCATCGGCCGCAGCCGCTTGCGTCGGCGCGTCTTGCGGGGGCGCGGCTTGGCTTCGCGCGCGCTCCTCGCCGCGTTTCGCGCCCTCGATTCGGAGCGGACGGTCGAGCGGGCCGCGACGGCCCCCGCCGGCGCCGCGAGCTCGGGTGCGGCCATGCAGAGCGCGAGCACAATTGCCGCGAGCGCCGCGTAACGACGCCGCCCCAACCCCCGTGTGCGCATCTGGCCCCCCGGCACTCGCCACGTTTCGGCGCAGCATCTCAGATCGGAAATCGCAACTCGATAGGCCGGAGCCAACCTTGACCCAAACGTGACGCAGCCGCCGTTCCCGCGCGATGGCGCCGCCCCCGCTTGACGCGGTTGTCCAACCACCGCACGCGAGTTAGCATCCCGGCGCGCACGGATGGGCTTTGCGCGGGGCTTGGAGACACGGATGTCATCTCGATCGGGTCATCGTCGGACGCGGGTCGTTGCCATCGTGGCGGTGATGGCGGGACTCCTCGGCGGTGGCGGCGCGTTCGCGTCGCTCGGGCCCGCGGCCCACGGTCACACCGCGTCTCCGACGTGCGGCTGCACGAGCACGTCGGCGTACTCGTCGACGACTGCCGCGTACCCGTCGACTTCGTACCCCAAGACGTCCACGACGGTCGCGTACACGTCGACTTCGTACGCGACGACGTCGACAACGGTTCCCTACACGACCACGGTCCCGACCTCTACGAGCGCGCCGACCACGACCACCGTCGCGGCCACGACGACGACGGTCACGACACCGGTCACGGTTCCCGCGACGACCACGACGCCGGTGACGATTCCCGAGACGACGACGTCGATCAACATCGGGCACCCGACGACGATCAGCACCCCGACCACGGTGATCGCGACTACGAGCACGGAGACCCACCAGGGCAGCACGGTCCCGCCGACCACGAGCACGAGCACGACGACGGTTCCGCAGACGAACCAACATCTTCCGTTCACCGGGAGCGACACCTTGTACCCGGTCGTGTTCGGTCTGTGCTGCGTCGCGGCGGGCGGGCTGCTGATGATCCGGCGCCGGCGCGCGTGGTCGGAGACGCCGACCGCTTAGGACATTCCGAGGAGCCCGGCGAGCACCTCGGTCTCCTCGGCCGTCCGCTCGACGAAGGTGTCGACCGACGCGACCGTCAACCCGAGCGCGGTGAAGACGACTTCGGGGTCTTCCGACGGTTCGTGGTTGAAGGTCGGGAGATCGAACGCGGCGCGGGCCAGCGCTTCACCGAGGATCACGACGCGGCTGAGCTTCGAGGTGAGCTCGTGCGGATTGTGGTGATGCGTGCGCAGCGCCTCGACGATGGCCGGCGGCAGGTTCCAGGCGGCCAGCGCGTCGGCGCCCAGCGTCGCGTGGTCGGCGCCGTACGCGGCGACCTCGTCGGTGAGGAAGGTCTCGACGCGCGTGGCGTCTTCGATGCGTGCTGCGTAGGCGTCGTGGTCGAATCGGTACAAGAGCGCGGTGCCGAGGTCATGGAGGAGCCCGGCGCAGATCGCGTCGCCGCGCGGAACCGAGCACATCCGCGCCGCGATCGCCGACGCCGCCGCGACCGACACCGAGTGGTGCCAGAATCCCGGCGGGAGGTCGTCGGGCCGGCCGAACATGCCCGACGCGGTGCTCACGACGAGCGTGCGCATCGTGGTGGCGCCCAGCGTGACCACGGCCTGGTCGACGCTGGTGACGCGACCTGACATCCCGAAGTGGGCGGAGTTCGCGAGTTGTAGAGCCCGGGCGCAGAGCGCCGGGTCGGACTCGAGCACGATCGCGACTTCCTGCGCGCTCGCATTCGGGTCGTCGAGCACTACGAGCGCGCGCGAGATCGCCGATTGCTGCATCGGCAGCTCGCGCAACAAGGCCGCGACATCGATGCTCGACGCGTGCGTGCCGACCGACGGCAACGGCTGCTCGGCCCGCTCACGCGGCTCGGAGTCGTGTCCGTCTTTGGTACTTGTCTTGCGTGTGATGAAGCCGCGCATCGATTCCGCTCCGGCCCGCCTTCGTTGAGACCATCGGAGCGTCGGCCTCCGGCTTGAGGTGTCGGCGGAGGATCGCCGGGCCCGGTCGCTGACCTGGGGTGATGCGATGGCCTATTCTGCTGCGACCATGCCGCACAACGAGCCTACGCAGACAACCGACAAGGCAACCCCGGCCCCGGCCCGCAAGCGCAAGTCCCGGGCCGAGACGAGGGCGGAGGCCGTGAAGCCCGCCCCGACCGCCGACGAGCGCCAGCGCATCCGGGACCGCGCCGCCGCGAGCGACGGCTGACGCGACTTCCCCGCACGCGCCCGCGTTCTCACCACCGGCCAGATGGTGAGAACGGCGCATGAACGACGTCGGGAAGCACGCACCAAAGACGCTGATTCGCTCACACTCGGCGCAATCCATGGCGCCTGTTCAAAGAGTATCTACGACACTTCCACGTAGCTAGAGCGTTATTGAGGCCCTTGCATCGCGCGCGCTGACTTGTCGTTCGATGGGGAGATAACGGTTCGATGTGGGCGGAGTTGTCAGTGCGGAGCGTGGTTCGGATCGCCACGAGCGGTAGGCGGGTCGCGGAGCGGTCGCCGTCGCGTCCGGGCTCGAGCGTGGGAAAACCTGTTGTTGGTGGGGCCCGAACCTAGTGTTGTCGGCGCGCGCGCCGATAGTTCTTCAGGAGGAAATGAAGGCGCTGCGGAGTGCGTGAGTTCTTCGCGGGAGCTGAGGTCGAAGCGATTCCATGAGGTGTCGGTTTGGGATCCTGGTTGCAGTCGCGTCGATGGGCGCGTGGCTGCTGACAGGCGCGCCGGCGAGCGGCGGCACACTCGACTTCGGTCCGCCGGGACAGCCGGGCATCGGAGACTTCTCCCCGGTCACGCTCACCGGTACGCCGGTGCTCACGAGCGTCAGCATCGATCCGTTCAGCGTCGTCGACTCCACCGGGTCGGGTTCGGGTTGGAACGTCACACTCACGATCTCCGATCTCGTCCACGGCGGATCGGTGATTCCTGCGTCGAGCATGAAGATGCCGGCGCCGCTCGTCACGCCGGTCGATGGTGCGAGCATGACCGGTGTCGCGGGGCATGCCACGACCGGCAACTTGAGCTCGGGCGAGAAGATCGTCACCGCCGCGGTCGGCGAAGGCGAGGGCACCTACCTCGTGTCGCCCGCGTTGCTGACGCTGACGGTTCCGCCGGACGCGGTCGTCGGGAACTACGCGGCGTCCGCGTCGATCGCGGTCGTCAGCGGCCCGTAGGTCATTTCGATCGTCGTTCGCGAATCGCCGCGCCCGGAGTCGTGACAACGACTGCGAGCCGCTCGAGGAACGTACGGCCGTAGTCGGACGACTCGCGGTCGGCGGCTTCGTCGGCGTCCCTGCGAACCTGACGCTTCTTCTTGTTGGCCCTCATGGTGCGCAGCTCCGATCCGGTAATCACGTGTTCGACCGAACCGGGGCCCAGCTGTACGTCTGATCGCGAGAAAGGTCGGGCCGCCGGTGCCGGGCGGTTCGATCAGATGCGCGCGGATGCACCTTCGGACGCCAGGAGTTGGGTGCGCGTCGAGTTGAGCTCGTCTTTCAGCGTGTGGATGAGGAAGTCGCGTGTGCCCTGCGCGGTTGCGACCGCGAGCTCGATGCTGAACCGGATCTCGTCCTGATGCTCTTTGTTGTAGCGAACGCCGAACGCCTTGTGACGGTTGGTGACCGTGATCGACGTCCACGGACCGGTCTCGGAGTGCTCGATGCTGCCGAGCTGGGACCACAACCACTGGCGAACCTGCTTGGTCCCGGTGAAGACGGCGCGCGCGCTGGTCACGACGAGCTCGCCCTGGTCGATGTTCCGAGGCGGGTAGTCACCGGACCCTTGACCGGATTCGCCGCGCGGCTCGATGAGCATCGCGCCCTGAACGCAGATGTAGACGCGTTCGCCGGCCGTTGTTTGCAAATGCATGTCGGGCACGTCGGCCGGCTCGACTCCTTTGAACGTCTGCGCGTCATCGAGGAATCGCGAAAGCGTTTCGTAGCGAACTGCCGCCACCCTCGCGGCTGCGTTCGACCCGTGTCCTCTTCGTCGTCTCAGCATGACGGCCGCAACGCTAAACGACGGAGCGGGGACCGTGCCGAGCGCGCGTAACGGCGACCTCAGTTACCACGCGAGCAACAGCGGGCACTTGCGTTACGCAATCGCGTCGTCGTCGAGCGCGCGGTTGACTGTATGTAGCAGAATCAACGTATGCGGCCACGGAGGGCACGACGCGAAGAGCTTCGCGTCATGTTCGAAGAAGCGGATCGGGAAGCGGCGGCATATGTGCAAACCGCGATGTCGTTCGTTGCGAGCCCACCGCGTTTGACGGTGATCGCGCCGCCGGCCATTCCGGCTGCCGAGGAGCTCCCTCCCGCGACCGAGCCGGCCGTGACTCCGGTCGACGGGCCGGCCGTGACGATGGGCGCTTCGACGGACACCTCGACGGGCACTTCGACCGCGACGGGTCGGGGTGGGTCATTCCCACTCTTGTTGGTGCTCTGCGTGCTGATGTTCGGATTGCTCGTGACGCACCGGCGCCGTCGGCGCTCCTGGCATCACGCCTGACGCGTCGACGCGTCGACACGTTTCCGAGGGACGTTGGGGGGCCCGATCCGGCGCGGCGCAAATTCGGTCATAACGGACGCCGGAATTGTGGCTGAGGTACGCGTTTGATGCCAGACGACACCAATGTCTAATGTCACGCCGAACGCACGCCTTGGCGTGTCCGCAACCCTGCCGCTCCGGGCGGCTGTCGGACAGGGGAAGTCTTCGTGAATCGCATCTTGGGAACCATCCGTGGCCGCGCCGGCCGGGTCGGCCTCGTGGCCGGCGTCATCACCGCGACGGTGGTTGCGCTCGCGCTCCCGGCCGGAGCGAACACCGGTCATGCCTACGCCTCGCAGGACTGCGACGGTTGGTGGGCGAAGGTCACGCTCGACAACAACGTGACGTCCGATCACTACGTGGAGGTGACGACGACGATCCCCGGCACCTCCGGAATCGTCGACGGTCACTACGACACGACCGGCAACTCCGGCCCGAAGGTGATCTGGAGCGCGAGTGGTGACGAGCCGACGCACGGCACGGTGACGCTGACGATCCTCAAGCCGAACAAGACATTCGACACCGGCGACTCGGCAACGCTGCACAAGGTCGAGGGCTGCAACGACTCCACCTCCACCACGGAGTCGACCATGACCTCCACGACCACGACCACCACGCCGCCTTCGAGCACGTCGACCTCGACGACGGGCCCGTCGGTGCCCGGGCCGACTGAGACGTCGACCTCGACGAGCACCTCGACGACCCCGACGACGCAGGCGCCCGCGACGACGCAGGCGCCCGCGACGACGCAGGACATCGTGAGTCCCTCGACGACGAGCACGTCGGTGCCCGGGACGGTCGGGACGCAGGGCAACACGATCTCGACCACGAGCACGAGCACGACGATCGTGCCGGGCGGCATCAGCCAGCAGCAGCTTCCCCGCACCGGGAGCGGCGCGCTGTTCCCGGCATTGTTCGGCGGCTCGTGCCTGGCCGGCGGCGTCGCCCTCGCGCTGCGTCACCGCCGGACGATCTGGACGATGCGGAAGTGACCTGAGGCCGGCGCCACCCGGCATCTCACGCCCACCTCCTCCTCACCATTGACGCAGAGCGTCGGGCGATGTCACGCTCGGCGTGCGGGCGATGGATGTCGGGGGGCATGGATGCTGCAGCGGCTGATGGCTTGGTGCGTTCCAGATCAAGCCTTGCGATTGCGAGCCGACGCGGATGTCCGTGCCGGAGAGCCGGCGAGCGAGCAGGCCCTGTTCTTCGCGCTCGCTTCTCACGGTCCCGAGGGTCGCGAGCCGATGCTCACGATCGTTCCCGACACCACCGCCCGCGACGACGGCTCCTGAGGCCCGATTTCCGCTCCCCGAGCGGGATCCGGCCGGGCCAGGGGGCGGCGAGGCGCCCGCGGGCGCGTCCCGTGCCGTGGTCGAGGAGGCCAAACCTTGACGAAACGCGCCTAGAACCCTGCAGCTCGAAGATGCACAATGGAAGAAGAACGACGGCCCCCAATCCCTCGTTCGAAAGTCACGACCCGTCGCCCGCAGCGTCGGGTCGTGGCGCGTCCGGGTGGGATCAGGCCCCTTCGCCGTTCTTCAGCGTGTGGATCTGCCACGAACCGCCGGGCTCGGGCGGCTTCGGCTTCTCCGGTCCCTGAGCCGGCGGCGTCTCGTCGCGCGCCGGGGCCCCGGCCGCCGTCTCGACCGTCGTGGGCTCGGGCTCGGCTGCGGTGAGGTCGATCGTCGGCGCGGGCGCAGCCTCGGGTGGCAGCACGAGTACGGCAGGAGTGTCGTCGGGCTCCGGTTGCGGCGCGGGAGCCGTTGGCGGCTCGGTCTCGCGACCCCTCGCGGCTCGCGAGTTGGCGAACGCCTCTTCGTCTTGGCGGCGGCGATCGTCGATCCACGCCAACACGATCAGCGTCGCGACCCCGAGCAGTACGAGGCCGCTGATCAACGCTCCAACCAGCGCGGCTGTGGACATTCGTTCGCATGCTTGCACACGCACCGCGCGGCGTGCTCGGCCGTGCGGCGTTTGACCGGGGATTGCCAATCGCGGAGGTTTCAGCGCATGCGGCCGAAATCACGCGACTCGTCACGGGCGCGCCGCGTGCGGCCGCGCGGCGTTCGGGCGTCGATGCGTTTCTGCGCGGTCGCGTACCTGCGGCGCATCGGAGTGTGGGAGCCTGGAACCGCCGGCGATGTCGGACGCGTCGGCGGTAGGACTGGAGTATGCGGGCTCGGGTTGCGATCGGCGTCGCGGCGGTCGCGTGTGTGCTCGCCGCCGGGTTGCTGCTCATCGGCGCGCGCGACAAGCGCGTTGCGCCGGCGCACTCGTCGCGTTCCGATCCGGCGCCGACCGCAGTGGCGCCCGCCACCTCGACGCCGCGGGCACCGCACCCGTCGTTGCACATCCGCGCGGTGCCGCTCCGGTCGAGCGACGAGACGGCAAGCCTCGTGGTCTCACGCGACATCGGCATCAGCGTGCCGTTGCCCGATGGGCACGACCTCTGGCTGTTCGGTGACACGCGTCTCGACCAACGCAATCGCGCCGGTGGTTGGGACCTCGTCGACTTCGTCGACGGCAGCACCGCGCTCGAGACGCAATCCGCGCGCGGCCAGGTGCCGCACGGCGATGAGTTCCCCGCGGCGACGCCGACGCGTTTTATCCCGGTGCCGACCGACGTGTATTTCACCGATGGCAGCGGACGACCGTGCGTCAAAGGCGTGAGTGACGCCGCGTTCTCGGCGCGCTGGCCGACCGGCGCGGCATTGATGCCCGGGAACACTTCCGAGGTGCTCGTCACGTATTCGGAGGTGTGTGTCAGTTACCCGGCCGGCGGGAGCCCGCACGACGTGACCGAAGGTTGGGGGTTTCTGTTGTACAACTGGCGAGCGGGACGCATCGACAGTGGGCCGGTCGATGTCGTCAAACCTCAGGCCAGTGGCGCGGAGATCGCGACCTCTCTCCGGTTCGGTTCACCGGTCATCGACAATGGAGCGCTCACGCTCTTCTCGTTGGCGTGCACGCCCCGTTATCTCGGCTGTCTGGACGGGCACGTGTGGTCGGTCACGATGCCGCCCACGGTGGCCGCGCTGAGCAATCCGGCCTCCTATTCGCGGCGCCTGCTCTCCACCGACGCTCCCGGGTCGTGGCAGCCGTTGACCATCTCCGTCGGGCGTTATCCCTCGGGACTGCGCATGATTGCGTGGAACTCGATTGCCGGGAACTACAAGATCTTCTCGGCCGAAAGCCTCGAGTCGACCTGGCATCTCGACGAGGCGGGCGTGCTTCCGGGTTGCCAGAACGAGACGAAGTTCTGTTTTGCGCTCGACGGCCATCCCGAGCTGAGCACGCCCACCGACATCTTGGTTTCCTATTTCGATCCCGGTTCCGGGCCGACCGGGCATGTGGTGATGAGTTCCCTTCCCGATGTGCAAGCGCCGATCCGGTGACGTTCTTCGACGCTTAAGGCGCCGCCGGGGAGGCCGACAAATTGAGCATGTGGTGTTCGTCGTGCGGTGCCGAGTACCGGTCCGAATTCACGGATTGCTCCGATTGTGGGATTGCGCTGGTACCCGATCGGCCCGAGGTGCTCGAGCCGGTCGGCGCCGCGTTCGGCGACACCGCGCGTTGGCAAGCAACCGTTGATCCACGCAGTGGAGTTCCAGGCTTCGGCAGGGTGCGGTTGTGTTCGGTTGTGCAGTGGTGATCGGGTTGATGGCGGGATCACCAGAGATCCGAAACGGACCTCTTGCCGTGCTGTACTCGATCGAGGCGATCGCACTGGGTTCGTATCCGGTGCGACACGAGGCTGCGCGATCGCACACCTGAGGCTCGTGTCTAGGAACTCGTGGCGACGACCCTCGCGCGTTGTCTGCGTCGTCTTGTTCGCCGGGACGACGGGGTGCCGGGTGGGTCGTCCAAGGTCGCTGCGCTTCCGACCACTACAAACCCATCAGGCTGTATTCCCTACACGTCACGCTGCACTACGTGATCGGATTTCGGCGTGCGAGCGGCTTCTGTGAAGGCGATCGACGCAGACGAGAGGGGTGGGCGCTCGGGTGTGCGAACAAAGCCCTGCGGGAGTTTTGGGGACCACCGAGCGCCCCGTTCCTCGCTCGCTCATCGTGCGTCGCTCGACCTTCCCACACCAGGGTCCAAAGTCCCTTCGCGTTTGCTCGTGACGGATGACCGACGGCCCTGCCGATGTCCGCTGCAACGGCAGATGCTCGTAGCAATGGTCGATGGTGAAAGGGGTGTCGCATGCAGGTGTTCAGTGACACGTTCGTGCCCGTCGATGTCGGGGAGTGGTGGTTCGGATCGCACCTATGTCCTGCGTGTGCGGCGGGTGCGTTACATCTGGTCGTGAATCTCGGTCCTGCACGATGGCGCTGCGGGAACTGCGGACGATGTTGGACACCCGCTCACGGTCACCTCGAACGTGTGGATCCTTGGACCTGTGCCGGATGCGCGACCAATGACCGCCACGACTGCATCGCCCTCCTCCAGTACGACCTACCCACCGCTCGGTACGAAAACCAAACAGCGGACGATGAATCGTCGGTGGACACGAACGATGTTGGCTGCGACGTCGCTGTAAAGATCACGCGAGCACAAGAGCGCGTTGCAGTCCAAGCAGACTGCAGTTCCGATCAGGCATTGGTGCTGATGCGAGAACATGCCCGAACGACTCACCATCGCGTCGCCGATATCGCCGACGCAGTCCTCGCGCATCGAATCTGGTTCAGCGCCTAACGCTCGACGGTCGTTAGCTGCGATCCCTCCGCCATGCAGAGGCCGGCGCGAGTTCGACTCAGCCGATCTCGGTGTTCGACCGGCGCTCCTCGGCGGGAACGTATCTCGCTTCGATGTCGCGCAGCCGTCCGGCCAGCACGGTCAGTAACTTCCGATCTACCGAAGGCATGGTGGCGAGGACTTCGTTGAACGCCGCCGTCGTCAGCATGAGTACATGGGTTGGTTCAAGGGTGATCGCTGTTGCCGTGCGGGGCTGACCGTCGAGTAACGACATCTCACCGAAGAAGGCACCGGGGCCGAGCAGCGCGATCTGCGTGCCGTCGCGCGTGACCTCGACGCTGCCTTCGACAATCACCATGAAATGCCTGCCGACCTCGCCCTGCTCGGTCAGGAGTTTGCCAGCAGCGAGCTGCATCTCCGTCGTAGCGTCCTGCAAGACGTTCAATTCTCGGCGGGAGCACTGCTCGAAGAGCCAGACACCGGCGAGCAGCTCCAGCCGACGCTTCTTGGTGACGCTCCCGCCCATCAGCTACTCCTCGTTTGCCGGGAGACAGTGAAGTGGCGCGCTCGCTACACCGGACCCGACGGCTTCAAGGCGTCGTTCGAGCCGAGGCGGACGGAGTGCGAAGGTGCAGGTCACAACGCGCGCCCGGGAGGATTCGAACCTCCGACCAACGGATTAGAAGTCCGTCGCTCTATCCCCTGAGCTACGGGCGCTCAGCTGGAGTTTCGCGCGGTGGCCCCCGTGTTTGACAGCCAAAGTGACAGCCAAAGTGCGTCGTCGGCAATTATCCGCCACTCGCGCGCCGGATCGGAGCGCACGTCGGCGGGTCGTCAGTGGCGGATGTCGAGAGCGAGTGACGGACTCTTTGTCCCGTGGTCGCAGTCCGGATACCTGCGGACGTTGGCGGTCGCTCAGTGGTTGCTGGGTTTGTCGAGCGGTGAGCGCGCGGATGCGGTCGACCTTTCCCGATCGCGCTTGGTGAGGCGTTCTTGGTGGGAGGTGCCCGTAGGAGGAGTGACGACGAGCGGCTCGACGAATCACTCCGGCCGTTCGAGGTCGCGTCGGATCTTGGGTGCTCGGGTGCGACGCTCTTCGCGGTGACCGGCGGTGGTCAAGCGTTCGGTAAAGGCGACGATGCTTGGAGGGTGTCTGAGGTGGCGGTCTCGTCAAGGTTGGTGGGCCGGTGGCCGATTTCGAGGCCGGCGAGGTCGGTTTCGCCGCGGTATTGCACGCGCCCTGAGATCTCGAGCGAGAGGTGACCTGCGAGGTGTTCGAGGTCGGTGCCGATGTTGCGGCGTTCTGCGGGCAGCGGCACCGGCAACACATGTGGCGCTCCTGCTGCTTTTCCGATGATGTGTACGCGGTGGCCGTTGCCCCGCGCTCGCACCTCCCAGAGCTGTCCGTCTGTGTGACTTCGCACAACCGACAGCGGCGGCGTGAGGCGGATGAGCTGATCGCCGAGGCGGACTATCACTCCGCCGACGGTTGCCGACAGCCGACCTGCGGTGAGTACGCCGCCGCTGAACGCGACGCACACATCGGGCCGATCGAAGCCTTGTGCTTGCCCCCACCACCATCGCTCCGGAAACCCGGCACCCCAGTTCTTCTCGGCGTACACCTCGGCGTCGTCGAACGCCCATGATTCGTCGCCGACCCGCGCGGTGCCGAGCGCGGTGCCGCCCAGCATGTGCGGATGCCAGTACTGGCCGAGGAACGGGACCATCGAGAACACGCCACCGCCACCGAGGATGCGCGGCCACAACACCGGCCGCGTGAAGGACAAGTCTGTGCGTGCGTCTTCGCCAAGGTCGAGATGGACCTCAGTCGCGGTTGCGGTGAATGCACCGTCTCCGGCGGACACGAGAAACTCGCGTGGGTCCGCGCTCGCGTTGGAGAGCACTGCTGAACGAACAAAGTCTCCCGGGTGTGCGGCCAGCGCGACGGTTGCCCAATCGCCTTGGGGATGGCGGTTGACGCCGCACAACACCACGATCACACGCTGGCGGGCGACGTCGGTCACCCGCCAGAAATACCCTTCCATCTCGGCTCCGTGCGACGGCAGTGGATCACCGCATGGAAGGGTGCCGCCCGTGCACCGGTAGACGTCGTCGAGACGAGCCCACACGCTCACGAAGCCGGAACGCCCTCGCACAGCTCCTTCAAGCGGGCCAGGATGTGCTCGGCGTCCTCCTCGTTGCGCCGCTCGAATACGACCTTGTCGGCGATCTCTCCAAGGATGCCGAACGGCGGGTCGTAGTCGACCTCGAAGCTCACCCGCGAGCCGGTGCCTTCGGCGGTGACGTGCTGCGTGAGTGACGCTTTGCCACTGTGCTGTGAGCGGCCCTCGACACGAATCACGCTGTCCGCCACGACCTCGGTCACTTCCCAGTCGGTGTCGAACTCCACCCCGAGGACCTTCACGGACTGCTCGAACCGGTCGCCGACCTGTAGCGCGCGCCCGGGTCCGTTGCGGATCGCGACGGTCAAATGTGAGAACTCCGGAAGGCGCTCGACATTCGACAAGACGTCGAAGACATGGTTTGGCGGACACGACACGACGACTTCGCGTACGAATTTAGACATACAACCTCCCGGACAAGGGTGCCTCCGAAACACGGACGACACACAGCGACATTGAGGAGCCGGGGTCCGGGGCTCGGTCACAAAACTGCGGCCAACCTACACGCGATCGAAATAACCGAGTTCTTCGGTCGCTACGACCCGAGACCGCTCGGAGGTCAGTCTGGCATGGTCACCGGACATGACGTCGATCTCCGCCGGATGCCAAACGGGGGCTGTAGCCCGCGGTTTCGACGTTGAACCCGTAATCGAAGACGATGGTTCACCAAACGTCGCGCCGACGGAGACGGCAGCGGCGTGACCGGCTCGTCAACCAAAAGACGCGGTCAGGCGGGCTGGTTGCGTGTCGGTGCTGTGAGCGCGTCGGCCGTGAGGGTTCCGTCGATGATCGCATCGGCGGTCTGGCGGAGCAGGCGATTGTTCTTGCGGGCGTAACCGCGCAGCAGCGTGAAGGCATCGTCGATGCTCACGTGGTTGTGTTCGGCGACCATGCCTTTGGCTTGCTCGATCGCGATACGCGATTCGAGCGCTCCCTCGAGTTGGGTCGTGACGACCTGCCCGTCTTTGAGCGCGCGTTCTTGGAGGATGCTGATGGTGGCAATGTCGGCGAGCGCCTGCGCGACCTGCTGGTCTTCGGAGTTAAGCGGTTCGGGAGTCGCCGAGAAGAGGTTGAGGGCGCCGATCACGTCGGCACGGAGTCGCATCGGTAGCGCGGATACGGATTGGAAGCCGACATCGCGGGCGTGGGGCGCGAAACGTGGCCATCGCGTGTTCGCCTCATCTGCCATGGCGGCGTGTACCGCGACTCCTGTTCGGTAGGCGTCCAGGCACGGGCCTTCGTCGTGTTGCAGTTCGAAGAGTTCGATGAGGTGCATCCGTTCGCTCGACGACGCGATGTAGTGCAGTGTGCCGTCCCGGTCGGCGAGCATGATCCCTGCTTCAGACACATTGAGGAGCCCGACGCAGCGTTCCGCGAGGCGGTGCAAAAACTCGACGACGTCGTAATCGTCAACGAAGGTGTCGGCGAACTCTACGAATGCTGCGAGCAGATCTTGTTCCCGAGCCATAACCGGGCCCCCTTGTCAAGTCTTCGTTCCGAGTGTACGCACAGATCTCCTCGGAGCGATCAATCCATGCGGAGGCGCCCGGCGGCGACCTCAGCCGCGACTTCGCTGATCGGACGGTCGTGCGAGAAGGCGTACGCGCGCAGCAGGACGAGCGCGTCGGCGAGCGAGACCCCGACCTGCACCGAGATCCTGCCGGTGGCCTGATGCACCTCAACCCCGCGGTTCGGGGCCTGCTCGAGCTGCCACGCGACGGTCCCGGGCGGGGCATCGGCCTGCCATTCCAACACGGCTCGGCTCGCGAACTGCGCCACCGCCAGAGCGTCCTCGACCTGCCCATCGCTGAGCGGGCCCGGCCGGTCGTGGTACACGTTCAGCGCGCCCATACAGACATGTTGGATGAGCAACGGAAACCCGA
>CAZLEC010000039.1:0-1364 GCA_964558245.1 uncultured Burkholderiales bacterium
GCGTATCTCGAGGAGAAAGTTCTGGCTCACGACCGTGTCGTCGAGCGACGAGAGCTCGCTGGGCGCCGCGTCGTAGGTTCCGCCCGGCTCGTCGAGGTGGAACGACGCGAGCATCGAGAAGATGACTTCGCCTTCTTGCACGGCCGAGACGTGCCGCGCGGAGAACGATCGGCCGTCACGGTCGCGATCGACGTACAAGAGCACGGGTCGGTCGGGCCGGCCGCGGCGGAGGAAGTAGCCATGGAGAGAATGCGGGTGCCGATCGGCGCCGACGGTCAGACCTGCGGCCATGAGCGCCTGAGCCGCGACCTGACCGCCGAAGAGCGACGCCCGCGCCGCGGCGTTGGTCGCGTGGACGCCACGGAACAGGTCCCGGTCGAGTCGCTCGATGTCGAGGACGCGCCCGAGATCCTCGGCGATGGCGAAGGAGGGATCGGGTGTCGGGGTCATCGGCTGGTCCAAGGGTTGGGGGAAGACGACACGTTACGCTCGTGGCCTGACCGGAAACACCGTGACGATCCCGACGCGTCCGCCGGCACCGGTGCGCTCGTCCGAGCCGGCGAGCACGCGACCGAGCCTGCTGTTCGTGGCGCTGCTCGCGGCTGGTCTCGTCGTGCGCATCCTCGCGACGCGATCGACGTGGGGCCAACCCGACGGCGACGACGCGATGGTGATGCTCATGTCGCTGCGCGCGTCGCAAGGTCACTTCGCCCTGTTGTTCTGGGGCGGCAACTACGGCGGCGCCATCATGACGTGGATCGAGGGGCCGCTCATCCTCGTGTTCGGCATGAAGATCTGGCTCTTCAAGATCGTCGACCTGGCGATGAACGTCATCGCCGTGTTCCTGCTCAGATCCATCGGCCGGCGCTTTCTCTCGCGTATCGCCGCCGACGTCGCGGCCGGCACGTTCTTCTTCTTCCCGGCGCTCTGGTTGTTCTGGAGCTCACGCGAGTACATCTTCTGGTTGCCGGCGATCGTGTTCGCGCTCGCGACCTGTCTCTTCGTCCTGCGGTGGTTCGAATCCGGGAGCCGCGTCGATCTCCTCGCGACCGGGCTCTGCGCCGGGCTCAGCATCTGGTCGTATCCGCTCGTGTTCCCGCTCGTCGGCCCTGCGCTCGTAGTCCTGCTCTGGTCGTTGCGGAAGGATCGCAAGGCGCTGTACGGAGTCGGGCTGCTCGGTCTGATCGGTGTCGCGCCGTGGCTTGCGTACTTCGTGCTCCACGGAAGAGCCGCACTGCACTTCCAATCGGTCAAGGGGAGCCGCGCGACCGATCTGAAGCACACCGTGACGCAGGTGCTCCCGACCGCGTTCGTCGGTGGTGAGCGCAGGGTCGGAGTGCTCTGGTCGCTCGTCGACGCGGCGC